>JAIEQO010000881.1 GCA_019747655.1 Gemmataceae bacterium
GGAGGGGGCCCCGCTGGTGGCCGGCGGGCGGCTGTGGGCGGCGCTGGCCCGGTTCGAGGACGGGCGGGTCGTCCACGCCGTCGTCGGCTTCGACCCGGCCGACCCGGACCCGCCGCCCGACCGCCCGAACTGGACGACCGACGTGTGCGACGCCCCGGCCGGGGGCGAGGCCCGGGCCCGGCCGGAGCTGCTGACCCTGGCCGGGCGGAACGTCGTCCTCTGCTCGAACACCGGCGCGGTGGTGGCCGTGGACGCCGCCACCGGCCGCCGGGCCTGGGCCTTCCTCTACCCCCGGGCGAGCCGCCGGCCCGACCTGCCCCGCCCGCCCGACCCCTCCCCGGCGGTGGCCGACGGCGGGCGGGTGTTCGTCGCCCCGGCCGACGCCGACCGGGTCTTCGCCCTCGACGCCGAGACCGGCCGGCTCCTGTGGGAGAGCGACCGGGCCGAGGGGGCGGTCATCCTCGGCGTCACCGCCGGCCGGGTGGTCGTCACCGTCACCGGGCCGCTGAAGGGCATCCGCGGGCTGAGCGTCGTCACCGGTTCGCACCGCCGGCCGGACGGGTGGTCCCAGGTCAACACCAGCGGCCGGATGCTGAGCTACGGGCGGGGCTTCGTGGCCGACGGGGCGATCGCCTGGCCGAGCCGGGACGGCCTGTACCTGCTCGACCCCGAGACCGGCGACCCGGTCCGGACCGCCCCCCGGGTCCGTGGGCCGCGGTCCGGGCTGTGGGGGAACCTGGCCTACGCCGACGGCGTGCTGGTGGTCGTCACCCCGTCCGAGGTGTGGGGGTTCGTGGCTGATGGAAAGTCACCGCTCCCGGCCGACCCGCCGCCCGACCCCCGCGGGCCGGTCATCGCCGCGGTCGATCGCGCGGAGCGGCAGTTGGCCGACGGCGAGGCGGATGCGGCTCGGGCCACGCTACTCGATGTCGCCAAAGGGCCGTCCCCGGTCGGCTGGCGGGCCTGGGCTGCGGCCCGGCTCCACCTCCTCGGTCCGACGGAGCTGCCGCGCGACGTGTGGCCGCCCGACCTGCTCGCCGAGTGGCTCATCTCCCCGACCGGGGAGTTCGTCACCCTCCGCGACCTGATCGGCCGGCCCGACCCGTCCCCGGCCCGGCCGCCCGACCCGATCCCCGCCCAGCGGATCGACCGCGGCTTCGACCTCTCCCCCGACGCCTGCGTCCGGCACGAGGTCCCGCTCCCGCCGGCGTCGGTCCCGCTCACACCCATCCCCGGGGCGACGGGCCCGCCCCGGCACCTGTTCATCGGTACGCCCGACGCCGTGCTGGCCGTGGCCCTCGCCGTCACCGACCGGTCCGTCACCCGCTACCCGGCCGCCGATCACTTCACCCACGCCGCCGACCTCCCGCGGGGGTTCGTGGCCGCCGGGCCGTTCGCCGTCGCGGTGTTCACGGCACCGGGCGAGCCGCCGTGGGTGTTCCGCGTTCCCGAGACCGACCCGCTCCCCGACCGCCCGGGCCGTCCGGCTTACCGAACCGGCGACTTGCCGGTGCCGCCGCTGTCGTCGTTCCGGCTGGCCGGGGCGTGGCTCCTGGCCCGGCTCGGCGACCACCACCTGCTCGCCCTCGACCTGCCCGGCCGGCGGGTGGCGTGGGTCCTCGGCGGCGACGGCCAGCCGGGCTACCGGCCGGTGACGGTCGGGTCGGTCCCGCGGTTCTGCCCGGAACTGTGGGCGTCCGACCGGGTCGCCGTCGTGCAGCTCTCCGACGGCCGGCGGTGGACGGTCGAGGTGGCCACGGGCCGGCGACTCGGGGCCGGCACGCCGACGGCCCGCGCGGCGTGGCCCGAGCCCCCGGTCTTGCTCGGCGGGCGGTTGCTCGTCCCGGACGGCCCCGGCCGGGTGCGGCTGACCAACCCCGTCACGGGTCGGGTGCGGTGGTCCACCGACGCCGGCGGGGAGGCGAGCCTGGCCGGCGACCCGCCGGCGGTCCGGGCCTGGGGCGAGGTGGTCATCGCCGCCGTCCGCCGGGACACCGGCGTCGAGATCGACCGGCTCGACCCGGCCGACGGCTCGTCCCTGTGGGCCGGCCGGCCGGCGTTCGTCGATGCCGCCCGGGTCGACCTGCGGGCCGCCGACGCCGACCCGCACCACCTCTACCTGCCGGCCGGGGACCGGCTGGTCGCCCTCGACCTCGGCACGGGCAAGCCGGCGTGGGCGGCCGACCTGCCGCCGAACGCCCCCGGCGGGTGGGTGGTGCGGGCGGCCCGGCGGGTGGTCGTCGTTTTCCCGGCGGAAGCGTTGCCGGCCGAGCCGGTGGCCGGCGTGTGGGAGCGGGCGGTGCGGTCGTGGGCCCGGTTCCCGGCCGGGTGGCGGCTGCCCGGGCTGGCGGCGGCCGTCTATGATACCTGGGCCGCCCGGACGGCCCCGGTCCTCCTGCTCGACCCGGAGACCGGGGAACACCGGAAGACGATCGCCCTGCCGGCCGCCGGGCCGGGGGTGGTCGCCGTGCCGACCGCCGACGCCCTCGTGGTCGCCACCGGCGACCGGGTGGCGTGGGTGCGGTGAACCGCGGGCCCTAGTGACCCGGGGTTGTCACCCCAGGTCGGAACATGCCGCCCCGAAGGGGCGTCCGGGAATAGCCCGGGGTGACAACCCCGGGTAACGGATTGAAGGAACACCCGGAGCCCCGAAGGGGGACCGTCATTCCGGGCCGGTCGCCCCTTCGGGGCTCCGATGATTTCGTGACGACGACTCCCGGGGTTTCACCCCGGGCTATTCCCGGACGCCCCTTCGGGGCGACACAGGGCAGGTGAACCCGTGCCGACCCGCGCCGAACCGGTGGCCGACTGGACCGACGACGAGCTGGCCGCCGCCGACCACCTGCGGACGGCCGCCGACCGCGTCCTGGCCGAGTGCGGGAAGGTGATCGTCGGCCAGCGGGAGGTCCTCGAACAGCTCCTCATCGCACTCCTCTCCCGCGGCCACGCCCTCTTGGTCGGCGTCCCCGGGCTGGCCAAGACGCTCATGGTCCGCACCCTCGCGGACAGCCTCGACCTGTCGTTCAACCGGGTCCAGTTCACCCCGGACCTGATGCCGTCGGACATCACCGGGACCGAGATGCTCCAGGAGGACCGGGCGACCGGCCACCGCGAGTTCCGGTTCCTCCGCGGGCCGATCTTCGCCAACGTGGTGCTGGCCGACGAGATCAACCGGACCCCGCCGAAGACCCAGGCCGCGCTCCTCGAAGCGATGCAGGAGCGGCAGGTGACGGTGGCCGGCACCCGGCACCCGCTGCCGGACCCGTTCTTCGTGCTGGCGACCCAGAACCCGATCGAACAGGAGGGGACGTACCCCCTGCCCGAGGCCCAGCAAGACCGGTTCATGTTCACCACGACGGTGGGCTACCCGAGCGAGGACGACGAGTTCCGGGTGATCGAGTCGACGACCTCGTCGGCCCGGCCGCGGGTCGAGCGGGTGGTGTCGGCGGACGAACTGGCCCGGATGCAGGACCTCGTCCGGCGGGTCCCGGCCGCGGCCTACGTCATCCGCTACGCCCTGAAGCTGGCCCGGCTGACCCGCCCGGGCTCGCAGGACGGCGAGCCGGCCGATCCGAACGTCCCGGACTTCGTCAAGAAGTACGTCACCTGGGGGGCCGGGCCGCGGGCCGGGCAGAACCTGATCCTCGCCGCGAAGGCCCGGTCGTTGCTCCGCGGCCGGACGTATGTGGCGATCGAGGACGTGAAGGCGGTCGCCCCGCCGGTGCTGCGGCACCGGGTCATCACCAACTACAACGCCGAGGCCGACCGGGTCACCCCCGACGAGATCGTCCGCAAGCTGCTCGCGCTGGTCCCGCGGGAGGCGAACTGACGGTGCGAGAATCTTGTAGGGTGGGTCGAGCGGTCCGGCTTTGCGGACCGCGACGCCCCACCGCGGGGTCGGTAATGGTGGGGCGTCGCGGACCGCGGACGGTCCGCTCGTCCCGCCCTACGGGCCACGGGACTGGGGCGGGTTACGAGGCCCATCGGCCCGTGCGGTAATACCGGCAAACGGTCGAATTGTTTGTGCAAGAGGAGATTGGGAAATCTGGGATTCTCGGCTTGTGGACCATGCCGGCGGTGGTAACATCAATCCGTCGCCTCGTCGCCTCGTCGCCTCGTCGCCTCGTCGCCTTCGCCCGTCGCCCGGCCCCTCGCCCGCACCAGGTTCCGCCCGCCGCCGCAGGAGGCCGTATGCTCAGGTCGTGGATCAAACAGACCCCCCCCCGTCAGAATGACGCCCGGGCCCGGGCCACCCCCCGCGCCCCCGCCGCCAAGTCCGCCCCGCCGCCCGATCGAAACGCCCACCTGTCGTGTACCGAGCTGGAGAGCCGGGCCGTGCCGACCGCCTTCGTCACGTCCGTGCCCATCAGCAACGCCTCCGAGTGGGGCGACCTCGGGCGGTTCCGGTTCACCCGGTCCGGGAGCACCGCCAGCCCGCTGACGATCAACGTGGCCCCGTACACCGGGTTTTCGGCGGCCCCGGGGGTGGTCGCGTCGCCCTCGGACTACGCCGCGTTCGGGCCGACCGTCACCTTCCCGGCCGGGGCCCAGACGGTCGACCTGACCGTCGCCGCGGTCGACGACGCCATCCCCGAGCCGACGGAAAGGATCGCCGTCCAAATCCTGTCCGGGCCGGGGTACACGTCCGGCGGCCCGTCCTCCCCGATCGACCTCGCCGACAGCGACTCGAAGCTGACCTTCAACCTCGGGTCGACGCCCGGGTCGGTCGGGTACACCATCCCGTGGGATTCGGTCAACGCGACCCAGGCGTCCCAGACGCTGTCGCTGTCCGACCTCCAGGTGACGGTCGCCGGGCAGACGTTCAGCGCCCCGGGGGCGACCATCAAGTTCGCCTACGGAGGGTTCGTCGGGGTCACGTTCTCGGTCAACACGGCGGGGGTGGCCAACTACCCCTACAACGCGATCTCGATGGCCGGGAACCTGACCGTCACGGCCGTCATGCGGGGCACGCTGAACCCGGTGACGACGGTAGCCGCGATCGTCAATAACGAGGCTAAACTCGACTTCAGCGGCATCCCGGTCGGTAAGGCTTTTCGGATGGACATCGGCATCTACGACTCCGATGGGGTGTTGATGGAGGGCGGCACGTTCCAGTTCGCCGCCACGGAGACCGTGGCCGATGTCGTAGCCGCGTTACAACGGGCCTTTAACGGGTCGGATGTCGAGCTAACCGTCCTCCCGGGCAACAAGGTGGTGTTCAGCAGCAAGAAGTTTTCGATCCGGAGGATCGACTTCCATTTTTTCGATTCCGCGAACAAGCCGATCGCCGGTGGCCTGAAACTGCTCGGGAGGGTGGGTGCCGTCGTGGTGGAACAGAACGACGTTGAGCTGACCATCTAGACGAACTGGCTGATGCCGGCCGCGGTCTGTAACAGAAGGTGCGGTGTGCAAAACCTCTTCCTCGGCCTGGTTTGTGCCGTAACGGTCCCAGCGGTCGAGATCGACCTCTCCGCCCACCCGCCGGCCGGCGGACTGCTCGGGCCGTACCGGATGGTCCTCGACCTCGAACTGGCGTCCGGGTTGACGGAATCGACCCCCGCCGAGTTTGCCGCCAGCGAAGGGGCACAGGATGTCGCAGACATGCTGGCCCGCGCCTACGGCGGGTCCAAATGGACATCCCGGCAGGCGGGCCTGCGAGTGTACCTGATCGCCTACGACGGCTCGCCGGTCAAGAAGTTGACCATCGAGTCCACGGGGCCGAAGCCGCGGGTCCGTTGGGTTTTAGTTCCGCGGTGGAAGAAGTGAACCGCGCCCCGGCCCGCCGGCTGGCCGGCAACGGAGGTTCTGCCGTCATGAGTGCCCCCGCCGTCCTCCTCTTGGTGTCCGCGTTCGGGCAGGTCGGCCCGGTCGGTGAGATCGACTGTTCCCGACTACCGCCCGCCGGGGCGGTGCCGAGCGGGTACGCCTTCACGCTCACGCTCAAGTTCGCGTCCGGGGTCGAGGCCGGTGGCGATACCCCGTACCGGGTGACCCGGGACGGGGGGCCGGACGATGTCGCGGATATGATCTCCGCCTCGCTCGGCGGCGGGAAGTGGGCGACGCGACAGGTCGGACAGTCGGTGTTCGTGTTCGGGTACGACGGATCACGGCTCACCGAGCTAACGGCGGCGGGCGACGGGCCGAAGCCGACCATCAAGTGGTGGTTGGCCTCGAAGCCGAAGAAGAAGTAATCCATCGTCCGGTCCGCCGGCACACCACCGGCTGGCCGGGCATCGGCCTCACTACCGGAATCGCCATGACCGGCGTCGGCCTGCTGGTCCTTGCCAACTGGACCGTGCTCACCTGGGGGTACGAAATCGACTGCCGGTCGTGGCCGGGGAAGGAGTGGGCGTCGGTCGCCATCCACCTGACCGCCGCGGACGGGGCCGAGCTCGTGATCGTGTTCGACATCCCGGCCGATGCCACCCCGCTGGACATCCAGGCGCTGATCGTCGTTCCGTCGGAACATGGGGACTGGGTGGTCCGGGCGGGGCCGAAGGACACCGTCCGCATCTTCGCCCCGGGCGGCAAGACAGTCGGGTCGATCGGGTTCGAGTCGGACACCTGGATACCGGCCTGCCGCCGGGTGCCTGGGCTGCCGGCCCCGAAGCCGAAGAAGAAGTAACCCGCCCCAGCCCGCCGGCACACCACCGGCGGGCCGGCACCAACGGATGCACGTCACCGATCGCGTGCCACCTCCGCCCGAACCCGGCCCGCACATCCCGCGACGCGGACGACCAACTCGAACAACCGGCACGGGGGTAATGTCTCGGTTGGGTGGCACAGGCATTCCTGCCTGTGGGAGCTGGCCCTGCACAGGCAGGAATGCCTGTGCCACCAAAACCTAACCGACGCACTACCGGCACGGGTGGCCGCTCGACTCCGGGAGCGTCCGCCCTTATCGTGTGTGTGGCCGGCCCCACCGGTTGCGGGCCGACGACCGCCGGCGGTCGGTGGCCGGTCGTTTGCTGAACTTACTCCGGACACAAAACGCCATCTGGCTTTTCGAGAACGCGAAGGTTGAGGCCGCCGCTGCGGTGGCCGGAACCACCATCACGACGGTCTACCCGTACTGAGGCTCGCCATGCCGCTCTTCGTGTTGGCCACGGCCGGGCTGCTACCGCCCACTCTGCCCGATCCGGCGGGCGGTGAGAGGCCCCGTCCGGCCGTCGAAATTCCACTTCATGCGGTCGGCAAGTTCGTCGAAGTCCGGTGGCTCGGGTTCGCCCCGGACGGCCGACATCTCGCGGTCCGCTGGTTCCACCTGCCGGACGGGGCCCGCGTCCCGGACGAGCGGATCGAGGTGTTCGAGTCCGGCACCGGGGCCTCGGTCGCGGCGGTTCCGTTGCCCGACGCGGACCTGTCGACCGGCACGCCCCCGTGCCTGTTCACGGCGGACGGGGACCACCTCGCGTACGGGGGTGGCCGGTTCATCCACCTCGTCCCCGTGTCGCCCCGGGCGAAGGCCGGGCGGGCGGAGGCACCCGAGGCGGTCGGCCAGACCCGCAACGCCTGGATGTGGCCCGACCCGGCCGGCCGGGTCACCTACTTCGCCCCGGTCGTGCCGGAGGCGTACTCCGTCGTCCGGGCGGACAACCGGGCCGACGGGTCCGGCTGGACCGGGGCCAAGGTGGTCGTAGACGTTCCGCGCGTCGAGGGCGGGTTCGTGATCGCCGTCGCCCACAGCCCGGCCGGCCGGCGGCTGGCCCTTTCGATCGACCCCTCCGACGACGGCAAGTCCCGGATCGACTGCTGGGCACTCGGGGGCGACAAGCCGGTCAAGGTGACGATCACCCCGCCCCGCCGTGCCGAAGCCCTGGGCTACTCGTCCGACGGCAAGCTGCTGGCCACCGGGGACGGGGCCGGGTCGGTCGGGTGGTACGACGCCGCGACCGGGGAGAACCTCGGCTTCTTGCGGCAATTCACCCGGCGGTCGATCGGGTCGGTGGCCTTCGCACCGGACGGCCGGCATCTGGCCTTCGGGGCGTCCGACGAGGGGAGCCCGAACCTGTTCGTCCTCGACCTGTGGTCGGGCGAGGTCGTGTCCCGGGTGACCGCCGACCCGAAGGGGGTCACGCACTTGACTTACAGCCCGGACGGGTTGCGGCTGGCGGTGGCCGGGGAAAGCGGGACGGTCGGAATCTGGAACGTCGCCGCCCTGCTCAAGCCTGTGAAGGACTGAACCCATCTCGCACCCCCAGCCCTTAGTGCCCGGATGCCGCGGGGCGTGCGGTTCGCCGGCCGGGCCGTGACCATCGCCTGCACCGACCGCCGGCCGTCCGGGCGGTTCTACGAGGGCGTGCTCGGGGCCGGGCGGCTACCGGGCGACGGGTACGGGTGCTCGTGGTTCCGGCTCGGGGCCCTCACCCTGACCCTGATGCCCAACGCCGCCGAGCCGTCCCCGGCCGAGTTCCCCAACCACGCCATGCCGGTCCTGTGGCTGGAGGTGGCCGACCTCGCGGCCGCCCATCGCCACCTCGTCCGCCGAAAGGTGCCGGTGGTCGAGTACCACCCCGGCGAGTTCCTGCTGGCCGCCGACCCGGACGGGTTGCTCATCGAGGTCTGGCAGGCCGGCCTTGAGTGACCCCCACCGGGACGTTCCGGGGTGCCCGTCATAATCCGCACCGGGGGCCTTGACACCTTGCAGCGAATGTGATATTATGTACAGTTAAGCCGAGCGGGTCGTCCGAGCCGTCGGCATCGGTCCCCGGCGGCAGGCGGTCGCCGAGGGAGGGTCGAGTCATGCCGTCGCACACGTTCCGACTTCGGGCCGGCCCTGTCACCGTGCATCCCCGCGGCTGCGTATCGCCGCCGGGGCATCCGTCCGTTGCCGTAAACGGCAACGGTGAGCTAAATCTGTAAGTTACCATCCTGATAGAGGTTGGGACGAAATCCGGCGGCGACCGTGACCGAGTGGCCGCACACGTGACTGTGAGTCGACCGGCGGAAGTGGTGATCGAGTAACGGGTTGTGATACCGAGGCGGTTGCGAGCGAAAACAGAGGGGGGGAGGGGGGTGCCCGACAAGCCCCCAAATCCCCTTGAAAACTGAGGGGGATGTGACATGCCCACGCTGCCCGACCCCGCCGTACTGGCCCGCATCGACCGGCTGGAGCTGGAGGCCCGGCAGGTGGTCGAGGGCTACCTGGCCGGCCGCCACCGCAGCCCCCGGCACGGGTTCGCCGTCGAGTTCGCCCAGCACCGGGAGTACGCCCCGGGCGACGACATCAAGCACATCGACTGGAAGGTGTTCGGCCGGACCGAGCGGTATCACCTCAAGCAGTACGAGCAGGAAACGAACCTGGTTGCGTGGCTGTTGGTCGACGCCAGCGAGTCGATGCGGTACGGCTCCGGCGCCCGGACCAAGTACGACGTGGCCTGCTCGGCGGCCGCGGCGGTGGCCTACCTGGTGCTGCAACAGGGGGACAGCGTCGGGCTGGCGACGGTGGCCGGCGGGGTCCGGGGGTTCCTGCGGCCGTCGGGGCAGATGAACCAGCTCCGGGAGGCGTGCCGGGTGCTGGCGGGCGAGCCGTACCCCGGCCCGGCGGCCGTCGGCCGGTCGCTGGACGAACTGGCCGGGCGGACCGGCCGGCGGGGCATCGTGTTCCTGTTCAGCGACCTCTTGGACGACGTGCCGGACACCCTGGCCGGGCTGCAACACCTGCGGTTCCAGAAGCACGAGGTCGTCGTCTTCCACGTCCTCGACGCGGCCGAACTCGACTTCCCGTTCCGCCACACGACGCTGTTCAAGGGGCTGGAAGGGCTGCCCGAGGTGCTGACCGACCCGCCGGGCGTGCGGGACAGCTACCTGAAGGCCCTGAACCAACACCTCGACGCCCTGCGGGCCGGCTGCCGGGGGTTGGAGACGGACTATGTGCAACTGCGGACCGACGCCGACCTCGGCCGGGAGCTGGCCGGCTACCTCCAGAGCCGGCGGGGCCGGTGACTCCGCCGGGCGGCCCGGGGCGGCATCAGCCGGCCGGGACGAACTTGACGCACACCGGCCGGCCGACCTGGATGGTATTCCCCGTCTCCTTCGTCGAGCCGGCGTTCGCGTCGACCTCCCACACCCCGACCTTGTTCCCGTCCTGGCTGGCGATCAGCAGCCACTTGCCCGACGGGTCGATGTTGAAGTTGCGGGGGATGGTGATGTCCCCGGTGACGTGCCCGACCGGCTCGGTCTTCTCGACGCTCACCCGGAACACGGCGAGGCTGTTGTGGCCCCGGTTCGAGACGAACACCAGCCCCTTGTTCGGGTGGACCACCACCTCGGCCGTCGAGTTCCGCTTCCGCACGTCGGCCGGGGTGTCGGCCGGCAGGGTGGACAGCACCGCCCCCGGCTTCTGGGTCGGCTCCAGGGCCCCGGTGTGGCGGTCGTGCCGGAGGGTGATGAGGGTCGAGTCGAGCTCGCCGCAGACGTAGGCTTTGCCGCTGTTCGGGTTGAACGCGATGTGCCGCGGGCCGGACCCGTCCGGGAGTTTGGCGGCCGGCGGGTCGGCCGGGGTGACGGTCCCCTTGGCGTGGTCGAGGTTGTACGCCAGCACCTGGTCCAGCCCCAGATCAACGACGTAGGCGGTCTCCCCGGTCGGCCCGGCGTCGGCCCACATCGCGCAGTGGGCGTGCGGCCCCTCCTGCCGGGCCTTGTTGACGCCCGACCCCTTGTGCTGGAAGAAGGCGACCCGCTCGCCGATCGTGCCGTCCTCGCCGAGCCGGTAGAAGGCGGCGCTGCCGCCGCCGTAGTTGGCCACCGCCAGGAACCGGCCGGTCCGGTTGACGGCCACGTGGCACGGGCCGGCCCCGCCGGTGGTCGCCTCGTTCAGCCTGGTCAGCTCGCCCGAGGCCGGGTCGACGGCGAACGCGAACACCCCGCCGCCGTCCTTCCCGGCCGTTTCCCCGACCGCGTACAGGAACTTGTTGTTCGGGCTGACCGCCAGGAACGACGGGCTGGTCAGCTCGGCCGCCAGCTCCGGCTCGGACAGCTTGCCGGTGCGGGCGTCGAGCCGGGCCCGGTAGATGCCCTTGCTCGGGCTGTCCCCGCCGGTGTAGGTGCCGAGGTAGACCCAGTACGACTTGGCGGCCGGAGCGTCCTTCGCCGGGCCGATCGACGGAGGCGGCTCGGGCGGGGCGATCAGGGTGGCGGCGAGTACGGCGAGGAACACGGGAGGACCTCCGGGAAAGGGGCTACTGGCCGGGGCGCCGGTTGATGATAATGGCCGTCACCCGGCCCGGGTAACGAAATCCGCCGAGGACCCGCCCCGTGCATGCCGCCCTGCTACTCCTGGCACTGGCCCCGGGGGCCGACACCCCCGGCCCGGACGGCTGGATCGACCTGATGACGCCCGACGCCTGGGCCAAGTTCGACCCGGGTTGGGTCGCCGCCGACGCGGTCGCCCTCGACCCCGAGAAGCCGACCCGGCTGAAGGCCGACCTGGCGAAGGGCGGCCGGGTGTGGGTGAACGGGGCCAAAGGCCGGCTGCCGGACCTCGTCACCAAACAATCCTTCGGCGACTGCGAAGTCCACGTCGAGTTCCTGATCGCCAAGAACAGCAACTCCGGGGTCAAGTTCCACGGCGTCTACGAAATCCAGATCATGGACACGGCCGGGAAGAAGGACCCGGCCGGGAACGATTCCGGCGGGGTCTACCCCCGGGCCGACACCGCCAAGGGGTACGGCTACCTGGACAAGGGCGTCCCGCCGAAGGTGAACGCGGCCAGGCCGGCCGGCGAGTGGCAGACGCTCGACGTGGTCTGGAAGTCGCCCCGATTCGACGCGGCCGGGAAGAAGACCGCCGACGCGGTGATCGTGAAGGCAACCCTCAACGGCCAGGTCATCCACGAGGATCAGCCGCTGAAGACGCCGACCGGCGGCAACTGGGAGAAGCCGGAAACGCCGACCGGCCCGCTCCTGCTCCAGGCCGACCACGGCCCGGTGGCGTTCCAGAACGTCCGGGTCCGGCCGGCGAAGTAGCCGGCCCGCCTCAAGGCTTCTTCGCCGGCGGCCGGGCGAACACGTTCTCCCGCTCCAGCGGCAACTGGAAGGCGTCGGCGATCCGGGTCATGTAGTTCACCCACCCGACGTACCAGATCAGGTCGACCGCCCGCTCCGGGCCGAACGCCGCCACCACCGCGTCCACGTCCGCATCGGTCACGTCCGCCGGCTTGCGGCTCAGCTTGTAGGCGAACCCGAACGCCAGCCGCTCGGCCGGGGAGAACCCCCCCCACTTGCCGTCGGCCAGCCGGCGGGTGCGTTGCTTCAGCTCGTCGTCTTTGAGGCCCGCGACCGCGAGCAGCATCTGGCTGTGGCCCAGTCAGTAGAAGCAGTCGTTCGTCCGGGTCACCACCCAGAACACCGAGTTCTCGTACACCGGGTCCATCCGGGCCTCGGCCCCGTGGGTCCGCGACGCGGCGAACCAGGCCGCCGTCAGGGCCGGCTGGTAGCCCATCCCGACCCGCGACCAGACGATCCGGCCGGACCCGCCGCCCTGCGGGCCGAGGTCCGGCACCGGGATCCGGGCCTTCCGGTCCGACTGCTCCTCCAGCGACTTCTCCAGCTCCTCGAACGGGATCGGCTCCCAGTCCGGCTTGATGAACGCCTTCCCCGGGACCTCGGCGGCCAGCACCTCGTCCCACGGCTTGCGGGCCGGGGCCGGCACCTTCGCCAGCTTCTGCGGGTCCCAGGTGATCTCGGCGGCCGCCGGCGACTCGCCCTTGACCGGCTTGAGGCCGAGCCCGGCGAACACCCGGGCCTGGAAGTTGGCGTAGGCGACCGTGTGGACCAGGGCCACCGTCCGCGGCACCCCGAGCTGCTTGACCAGCGCCTCGACCTCCCCGTCGGTGATCGAGTACCCGGCCTTGGTCAGCTTCCGGGCGAAGGCCAGCAGCCGCCGCTCGTCGGCCGGCAGGTCGTCGGGCTCGCCGGCCAGGGCCTTGATGTCCGCCTCCCTCACCCCGGCCCGGCGGAGGTCGGCCTCGGCCACCACCTTGCCGTAGGCGATCCCGAGGGTGTCGAACACCACCCACCGGACCTTCGCGGCCAGGGCCGGCCCGAGGGGGTTGAGCACCCGCTGGGTGTGGTCCAGGTCGAGCATGGCGGCCGTGGTCCGCGGCAGCGGCCGGACCAGCGACCGGGCCCAGGCGGGGAGATCAGGGTCCCGCCGGGGTAGGGCCTTCCAGACCTCGGCGTCGGGGGCCGCCGGGAACCGCTCGGCCGGCGGGCCGATGCCGGGGAACGCCAGCAGGAGTACCAGGTTCATGGCTTACCCCCTCCCCCCCCTTGTTTTTCGCCTCTCCCGACGCATCCGCCGAACCGTAATCTCGACAACCACTTCGGTCCAATCCTACGGCTCGCTCGGCCCAGCCACCCGGTCACGGTCGACCCACCGAATCGCCTCTAACCCTTCCCTGTCATCGGTTTCCGCCCGGGTGCCTCCGTTGCCGTACCCGGTCACGGGCGACCTCCGGATCGGGTGGGTTGATCGACCCGGCCAGATATACTATACACAATATCACATATTTTCGGGGGGTCAACCCGACCGCCGAAATCCGCCCTCGCCCCCTCAACCCGCGTTCGACTTCAGCCGCCCGCGGACGAACTCGATGTACTTCGGGTCCTCGCCGTCGAACAGGGCGTCGCCCTCGCCGAGGAAGATCGGCACGAGCCAGCTCGCGGCCTCCGGCTCGTCGCCCAGTTCGAGCAGGCTCTGCCCGACCCGCAGCCGGAGGAACGGGTTGGCGAGGTCGGCCCCGCACTCGAAGGCGTCCTGGATGGCGTCGCGGCAGCCGTCCCAGTTGCCCAGAAGGAAGTGACAGTCGGCGATTGCGGCCAGCACCCGGACGGCCGGGTCCTGGTCCTCCTTCGGGTCGGGCAGGGCCGCCCAGGCCGCCTCGAACCGGGCCAGGGCCTCCCCGTCGCGTTCGTCGTCGGCCAGGGCCTCGCCCTCGGCGAAGAGCCGCTCGGACGCGTCGCACCCGCCGGCCATCGGGCCTCCCGGAGATGGGCGTGCCCGGGCTGCGGGAGGGTTGCCCCGCCGCCCCGGGCTACCGCGGGTTCATCCTAGTGACCGGACGCGGCGCCTCCCTCCACCGTCCGGGTTACGGAAAAGTGAGAACTCGCCTGTTGACACGAGCACCGGGGTAGGGATAATCGCGGGTGCGAACCGGCCCGCGTCGGACGCCCCCGATGACCCCGACCGTTCCTCCGCCGCCGAAGCTGCTCGACCGGCTCCGGGCCGCCTGCCGGGTCCGGCACCTGAGCCCGCGGACCGAGGACGCCTACCACGACTGGAGCAAGCGGTTCATCCTGTTCCACGGCAAGCGGCACCCGGACACGATGGCCGAGCCGGAAGTGAACCAGTTCCTGACCCACCTGGCGGTCGACCGGACGGTAGCCGCGAGTACGCAGAACCAGGCCCTGGCCGCCCTGCTGTTCCTGTACGACGCGGTCCTCGGCCGGCCGCTCGACCGGCTCGGCGGGGTGATCCGGGCCAACCGCCCGGCCCGGCTGCCGACCGTCTTGACGGTGGACGAGGTGCGGGCGGTCCTGGGGCGGCTGGACGGGACGTACCGGCTGATCGGCGACCTGATGTACGGCGGCGGGCTGCGGCTGCTGGAGTGCCTGCGGCTGCGGGTCAAGGACGTGGACTTCGGGGCCGGGCAGGTGGTGGTCCGGCACGGGAAGGGCGGGAAGGACCGGCGGACGGTCCTGCCGGAGGCGGTCCGGCCGGCCCTGGCCGGCCACCTGGGGCGGGTCCGGGGGCTGCACGCGGCCGACCTGGCGGCGGGGTGGGGGCGGGTGTGGCTACCGGACGCCCTGGGTCGGAAGTACCGGCACGCGGCGGCCGAGTGGGCCTGGCAGTGGGTGTTCCCGGCGGCCCGGCGGTGGCGGAACAAGCAGACCGGTGCGGAGGGCCGGCACCACACCCACGAGACGGCGGTGATGCGGGCGGTGGCGGCCGCGGTCCGGGCGGCCGGGCTGGCCAAGCGGGCGACCAGCCACACGTTCCGGCACAGCTTCGCGACGCACCTGATCGAGGCCGGGTACGACATCCGGACGGTGCAGGAGTTGCTGGGCCACGCGGACGTGAGCACGACGATGATCTACTGCCACGTCCTGAACCGGGGCGGCCGGGGGGTCCGGAGCCCGCTGGACGGACCGGCCCCGCGATGTCCGCATTAGGGCGTTAGGCTGCGGGGCGTCGGGGCCGGGGCGGCGACCGGGCCGGCGGAAGCGGCGGTGGGGAGACGGGTTCGGGCCTCGCAGCGTTCGCCGCGTTAGGCTGCGAGGCCGAATTAGGCTGCGAAACGGGTCGCAGCCTAATCCTAAGTTCGGCCTTCTAGGAGGATGCACAATGCGTGTGTTGAGCCTGTTGGCGGTTGTCGCGTTCGTGGCCATCGTGAGCCTCTGCGTCGCTCAAGACCAGAAGCCGGCGGTGGTCGCGATCCCCGCCGACACCAAACCGAAGGACACTCCGCGGAAGCTGGACGAGAAGGAGGTGAAGGCGCTTCGGGATGCCGCCGCTCTCCGCACGCTGGAGTCGGCGACGAAGGAGTTTCAGGGCAAGGAACTCTCCGGCAAGAACGTGGGAAAGCTGACGAAGCTGTCCGACCTGACCGTCCGCACCCCCTACGCGGGAAACGAGAAGGGGTTGATCGAGTTCACCCGCCCCGACTGGGTTTCCCCGCACTGGGAGTTCACCGACTTCTTCTTCTTCGGGCCGCCGAAGAACCCGAAGGACCACAACATGTTCTTCGCGGTCGATCCGAAGAAGGCGGACGTGGGGACCGTGTATCTTGTCATCTTCACGCTCTACAGCTGGGACAAGGACCAAGTCTTCGTCGTGGATGACGGCCCTCTGGGCGGGTCATTCTCGCAGAAGGTGCCCGCCCTGAAGGAAGGCACGGTTCGCATCCCGGTCACGTTCAAGATCCAGGAGGAGCGCCGCTCGATCTTCTACGTCTATGGCGAGAAGCCGCTGCGGTGGTGGTTCACCGCGTGTGAAGTCTATAAGGTAGAGTGATGGCTGAGGCGGTTCGGCCGAACCAGGCGCTGCAACTAGTTGATGGACATTTCGGCTGAGTCGCGGATGTGCTGAGGCTGCGTTGAAATCCCTAGAAATCAAAGTAATTGCGGCGATTCAATATAGGGATTGTACACCGCTTGCGATGCGAGTAAAGGGATAACACTGCCCTCTTTCTGCCCTTCCACGCGGCTACTCCTCGCCCAACTATTCTGTGGCCGCTTGCGTCCGGGCGGCCGCTGAGGCGGTCAAGCAGTTACAGGGCCAGTGACGCGGGCCGCGGCTGGTTGGTGCGAAGGGTTGTTCCGAGCAGGCTGGACGGGTCGCACGGAATCTGTCACGTCGGGGGAGACTAACGGCCGATGACAGACGTTGGTTCCGAGGATCGGAATCGTTCCGCCAATACCGAGGTCGGTCTCATGATTGTTTTGAAGCCGGTCAAGTGGGCGGCGTGTCTGGCGCTCGCGGTGACCGCCGCCGCCGGGGCCGGGTGTTCGTCGGGCCGGGGCTGCCGGAGTAGCGGCTGTTCGGCCGACGCCCATGGTCGCACCGCCGTCGTCCCGGCGACCGCGCCGGTCGCGGCCCTGGGCAGCGCGTCGGCCCCGCAACCGGGACCGGCCGCCCAGCCGCCGACCACGGCCGCGGCCAAGTACGGCGGACAGCGGACGTGCCCGGTGATGGGTGACGTGCTGGGAGAGATGGGCGAGCCGATCCCGGTGTCGGTCAAGGGCCAGACCGTGTACGTCTGCTGCAAGGGGTGCGTGTCCAAGGTGCAGCGTGACCCGGACAAGTATCTGGCCGTCGTCGCCGCCGAGCGGGCGGGCCGGTAACGGCCCGGTCAAACCTCGGTTGATTTCGCCGGGGTGGGCGGGTACATCTTGGATAGGTTCGGTGGGGGTGTTCGTCGTGCGGATCGCGGTGGCGATTTACCTGGTGTTCGCGGCGGCGGTCGGCCCGTGGCCGTGCTGCTGCGCCCTGCCGGGTTCTGCCTACCGGGCCGCGGGTCCCGGATCGACCGCCTCGAACGGTCCGCCTTCCTGCTGTCTCGCCGGCAAGACCCGCCCGGCGGAGTCGTCGTCTCCTGGAGGGGTTCGGGTCGTCTCCGG
>JAIEQO010000922.1 GCA_019747655.1 Gemmataceae bacterium
GCCGAGGGCCGCGACCGCACCGGGCGAGTCCGGCCGCGGCCGGCGGGCGATCAGCACCACCACGGCGACCATCAGCACCGCCCCGAGGACCAGGTTGAGGGCGTGGGCCGTCGAGATGACCTCGAACTGGGAGACGCTGAGGAAGGCCAGCGGCACCGCGACGAACCGGGCGTCCGCCCGCACCCCGGCCGGGCGGACGGCCAGGACCAGGGCCGCCCCGGCGGCGAGGAGGAGGACGTTCAGCACCTTGGCCGGGAGGAAGGACTGGGCCGGGGCCGTCAGGGCGACCAGCAGGAGCTTCGGCACCGGCATGCGGTGCTGGTAGAACGCCTCCCACAGCCACCCGAGGGTGACCGGCTTGGCCCCGGTGACGTACGGCACCAGCCACAGGTCGTCCGCGGCCGGGAGCTTGCTGCCGTACCGGACGACGGCCAGGCTCAGGTGGGCGGCGGCCGCCGCCCAGACGACCCACGCGACCGGCGGGGGGGTAAGCCGGGGCAACCGCCCCCACAGTCGGGGCCGACTCAGGGCGGTGAGGGGGGCCGCCATCGGGGCCTCGGCGGATTCGGGTCGCAGGACGGGACCGCGGAACATAGCCCGCCCGCCGACCGGCCGTCAACCCCGGCCCCGCCCGGCGGCTACCGCAGTGCCCCGGCCAGGTCCGCCCGGAGGTCGTCCACGTCCTCGATGCCGACGCTCAGCCGGATCAGCCCGTCGTCCACCCCCCGGGCCTCCCGGACCTCCTTCGGGATGCTCGCGTGGGTCATCGTGGTCGGGTGGCAGACCAGCGACTCGACCCCGCCCAGGCTCTCGGCCAGGCTGAACAGCCGGGTCCGGGTCAGGAACCGCTTGGCGGCCGGGATGCCGCCGTGCAGCTTGAGCGAGATCATCCCGCCCGGGGCCTTCATCTGCCGGGCCGCGACCGCGTGGCCCGGGTGGTCCTTCAGGCCCGGGTAGTAGACCTTCGCCACCTCGGGCTGCCGGACGAGCCAGTCGGCCAACTCGGCGGCGTTGGCACAGTGCCGGTCCATCCGGACGGCGAGGGTCTTGAGCCCGCGGAGGACGAGGTAGGAGTCGAACGGCCCGGGCACCCCGCCGGCCGCGTTCTGGTAGAACTTGACTGGTTCGAGCAACTCCTTCGGCCCGACCACCGCCCCGCCGACCACGTCCGAGTGCCCGCCCAGGTACTTGGTGGTACTGTGGACGACGAGGTCGGCCCCGTGTTCGAGCGGCCGTTGAAGGTAGGGCGAGGCGAAGGTGTTGTCGACGGCCAGCTTGGCCCTGTGCTTGTGGGCCACGCCGACGATGGCGGCGATGTCGAGGACCTGCAACAGCGGGTTGGTCGGCGTCTCGATCCAGACGAGCTTGGTCTTCGGCGACATGACCGCCTGGAACCCGGCGGCGGACGAGTCGTCGGTGTACCGGGCGGTCAGCCCCCACGGCTTGAACACCCGCTCCAGGAGTCGGAACGTGCCGCCGTACAGGTCGGCCGAGGCAACGACCTCGTCGCCGGGGCGGAGCAGGGCCCCGAACACGGCCGTCGTCGCCGCCAGCCCGGAGGCGAAGGCCAGCCCCCGCTCGCCCCCTTCGAGGGCGGCCAGGGCCGTCTCCAGGGCCGCCCGGGTGGGGTTCCCGCTGCGGCTGTACTCGTACCCCTTGTGGTCGCCGGGGGCGGCCTGGGTGTAGGTGCTGGTGGCGTAGATCGGGACGACCGTCGCCCCGGTGGCCGGGTCCGGGTCCTGCCCGGCGTGGATGGCCCGGGTGCTGAAGCCGTGGGTAGCGTGGTCGGCCATCGCGGTCCTCCGTGGGCGGGTGCCCGATTATAACGCCGCGGCCCACCCGGGGCGACGGGTGGGCCGCCAACGACGTCGTGCGGGGCCAACGCTAACGGACCCAGCCGTCGGTCTTGAGGTGCCGGTAGCCGCCGTAGCTGGAGAGTGGGGAGTAGTACTGACACCCCTCGAAGAAGTAGTGCGTCACCTGGCTGTGTCGAGTCCGGCCCTTGTCCCGGTGAACGCTGCCGCCGTGCAGGAGGTTCGACGCCCAGATCAGGGCCTGCCCCTTCCGCAGCACCGCGTAGTGCGGGGTCAGCTTCTTATCGCGGACCAGCTTCTCGACGTGGGCCTCGTACAGGTGGTACTGGTCCGGCCCGGGGCCGGGGGCCACGTCCTCCATCGTCACCACCGGCAGCGTGTGGCTCCCCGGGTAGTACACCAGCGGGCCGTTCTGGAGGTCGATGTCCTCCAGGGCCACCCACACCCCGCACATGTACGTCGGCGGGTCGCTGGCGAAGTGGATCACGTCCGAGTGGACCTTCTGCTCGGTCCCGATCGGGAAGTTCAGCGTCTGGAACGGCCGCGGCCGGCGGCCGTAGAGCTGGGCCAACAGCCGCAGCACCCGCGGGGCCAGGGCGATCGCCCGGACGGCCCGGCTGGCCTTCCACCCGTCGAACACCCGGCTCCCGTGGTGACGGTCCTGGACGAAGTCGGGGTGGGTGAGGAGGTCGGCGACCGCCCGGTCGAGTAGGGGCTCGGGCACCCCCGGGTCGAACACCATGTACCCGTCGTGGTGGTACTGGGCGACCTGCCCTTCCGACACGATCGGGGCGCGGCGGCGGGCGAGGTCGAGCAGGGCCCGGACGCCGGGTAGGTTCCGGGCCGAGCGGGCGACGGCCTGCTTCAGGCCGGCGGCGACGGTACGCATGGCGGGGCTCCGGCGGGTGGCCGGGCACCATACCCCCGACGCGGGTTGGAGTCAACGCCGGCCGGTCAGGGGATGCGGCTCCGCTCGCACGCCTCGGCGTAGGTCGCCTCCAGGTCGAGCCGGACGCACCCGTACCCCTTGAGGTACAGCGGCACCGTCGGCAGTGGCGACCCGACGGCTAGCGGGTGGTGCCACTCGTCGATGAACGTCTCGCCTTTGCGGCTCACCGGCCGGTATGCGACGCAGTAGGTCGCCGGGTCGCCGGCCACCGCCGACGCCGGGTCGTGCCCGGCCAACTCGACCATGAGGTTGTGCAGGTTGGCGTGCCGTTCGGTGACGATGTCGATCATGACTAGGCCGATCCCACGGTACAGGTAGCTCAGGCACTTCCCGGCGAAGCGGTTCCGCTCGTCGGCCTCTTTCTTGTTTGCCGGGCTCACCAGCTCGACGACGGCGAGCAACCGCCGGCCGGCCTCCTGATCGCGGATCTCCACCATGCACTCGTCCGGGAATACGGCCGGCACCGAGATCGTGGCCGCCGGCGGGGCGTACACCTCCACCGCCAGGGCCGCACCACCGCCGTCGTGCGGGGTGCCATTCCTCGACCCGTCCCCGGGCGGGTCGTGCGTTTCGGCCACGTCGGCGGCCACCGCCGACCCGCGGTAATACGGGCTTTCGGCCAGAAACTGCGGTGGCAGCCGGCGGTTGAGGTCGTCCGCGATGGCGACCGTCCAGCGACTGTGGAACGACGGCCACTGGTGACGCGGGAAGATTGGTCGGTGGAAGTGGTCGTACAGCGGCATCAGGCCGGCCTCCGGGGCTGTCGCCATCCTACCGCCGCGGTCGGGCGGCCGCGAGGTCCGTCAGTACGGCTCCTCGGTCGGCGGGTCGCCGGCCGGGGGGAGCGCCTGGACCGGCCGCGGCCCGAGGGCCTGCGGCGGCCGACGCTCCGGCGGCGGGCCGTACCGCAGTTGCACCGACGCCTTCCCCACCTTCCGGAACCGGGCCACCTCCGGGTGGTCCTTGACGTACTCCCCCAGCCCGGCCCCGTCCCACGTCACCCGCTCCCTGAGGAACATCGCGTACACGTCCCCCTGCCGGACGCTCGACCGCCCGGCCAGCACCACCGCCCTCGCCTCCACCTCCGCCCGGGCCAGCGCGTCCGCCAGCCCCTGCATCCGCCCGGCGAACGCGGCGTCCACCGCGTCCAGCTCCGCCCTCACCTTGTCCAGCACGGCCGCCCGCCGGGCCGTGTACTCGGCCTCGACCGCCGCCACCGCCGCCTTCACGTTCAGCAACTCGGCCAGCCGCTGTTTGGCCTCCCGCCAGTTGGGGGCCGGGGCGCCGTGGGCCGCCACCGCCGCCCGCTGCTTGGCCCAGGCCACCTCGAACGCCGACGCCGGCTCGGCCTCCCCCCGGGCGGCCCGGACGAACCGCTCCTGGTCCGGCGTCGTCGGGGCCAGCACCCCGGCCGCCAACGCCTCCATCCAGTGCCCGTACTTGGCCACCACCTCCCGCTCGGCGTCGTCGAACTCCCCGGCCGGGTGGACCGGGTAGTTCCCCCGCGCGAGAAGGACCGCGTGTTCCGGGGCGACGGGCATGACCGCACCTCTGCCTCTTTCGGCGGGGTAGACACCCCACGCCAAAACCAGAATAACCCGAACACAAATAAAACCGTCAGGCCGATCCGGGGGTTCGGACCGGGCAACTACTTCGAGCGAGCCTGACCCCAATAGTGGATCAGATCGATCCGCGTCACAATATCTACCACCTTCCCGTCCTGGGTGACCAGTACCCCGGTGTACCCGGCCAGGAGCAGCCGGTACGCCTCGTCCAGGTGGGTGCGGACGTCGACCACCGGCAGCGGCCGGGCCATCACCTCACCGACCGGGACGGCCGCCGGGTCCTTGCCGTCGTGCAGCACCCGGGCCAGCGTCACCTCTTGAACGCTCCCGACCGGCCGGCCCCCGTCCATCACCGGGAGCTGCGAGATGCCGGCCTGCTCCATCAGGTCGATCGCCTCGGCGGCCGTGGTGTCCGGGGCGACCGCCACCATCTTCCGCTCGCCCCGCTTCCGGAGCAGGTCGCCGACCGAGTGGGCCGGCGGCTCGGTGAAGCTGAGCTGGTTGGCCGCCAGCCAGCCGTCGTCGAAGAACTTGCTCAGGTAGTTCCGCCCGGTGTCGCACCCGAGTGCCACGACCAGGTGTCCCGGCCCCAGCCGCCGGGCGTACCGCAGGGCCGCGGCCACGTTCGTCCCGGTCGAGCCACCCAGCAGCATCCCTTCCCGCCGGGCCAGCTCCCGGGCGACGTGGAACGACTCGGCGTCGCCGACCCGCTCCCAGTCGTCCACATACTGCGCGCTGAACGTCTTCGGGACGAAGTCCTCGCCGATCCCCTCGACCTTCCACGGCTTCGGCGACCCGCCGGACAGGACCGAGCCTTCCGGGTCGGCCCCGACGACCTTGACGTTCGGGTTCCGTTCCTTCAAGTACCGGCCGACCCCGGAGACCGTGCCCCCGGTCCCGACCCCGCACACGAAGACCGTCACCTTGCCCCGGGTCTGCTCCCAGATTTCCGGGCCGGTCGTGCGGTAGTGGACCTCGGGGTTGGCCAGGTTGGTGAACTGGTTCGGCCGCCACGCCCCGGGGATTTCCCGGGCGAGGCGGTCCGCGACCCCGCCGTAGCTCTCGGGCGAGTCGGGGGCGACGCCGGTGGGGGTGATGACGACCTCGGCCCCGTACCCCCGGAGCAGTGACACCTTCTCGGCCGACATCTTGTCCGGCAGGACGAAGATGCAGCGGTAGCCCTTGACGGCGGCGACCATCGCCAGCCCGACCCCGGTGTTCCCGGCGGTGGCCTCGATGATGGTCCCGCCCGGCCGGAGGACGCCCCGGGCCTCGGCCTCGGCGATCATCGCCAGGGCCACCCGGTCCTTGACGCTCCCGCCGGGGTTCGTCATCTCGACCTTCACCGCCACCTTCGCCTGGAGCCCCTCGGCCAGCCGGCCGAGCTGGACCAAGGGGGTGTGGCCGACGGCGTCGAGGATGCTATCGAGCATCGGAGGGTGCTCCGGGGAGTGGGCTATGCAAGGGTGTATTGTCTGCGGGCCGGGGGCCAGTGGGAAGCGGAACCCGATCCGGGCGGAAAAGTAGTGAAATCGTCCGGTTCAGCAGTTGGCCCGGCGTCCGAACTCATCTACAGCAATCCTCACCCGGGGTTTCACCCCGGGCTGTGCTGTGGCAGGCCTTCAGCCTGCGGACCCTGTATTCCCAGCCTGAAGGGCTGGCACAGCATAGCCCGGGGTGAAACCCCGGGGCACGGTCTCTCGCGGCCCCGTTCCCCGACGTGCCCATGAGCCTACCGAGCCAGACGGTCGCCCTGTTGCAGGCGGCCCGGGACCTGGTCAAGATGCTCCCGGCCGACGCCGTCCTGATCCTGACCGAGACGGCCCTCGACTGGGACGAGGTCGGCCGGCTCTTGGGCGGCTGCCGGCTGTTCGTCGCGGCGGAGAACCCCACCCACACCCGGCCGCTGCGGGAGCGGGACGACTGGACGGTCATCGACCTCGACCCGGAGCCGTTGCCGACCCAGGAGCGGATGAACGACGCCCTCCTGAAGGCGGTCAGCCAGAACCTGCTCCAGCCGGGGTCACACGTCGTCGCCCTGTACAACGGCATCGCTAGCCTGGACGACGCCCCGGAGCCGGTGGACAGCCTGAGCATCATCCACCTCGGCGAGCACCTGGAGCGGATGACCTCGCAGGACCTGCGGGCCCTCGGCCGGTCGGTCCCGCTGGACGTGTTGCGAGCGGTGGTCGATTTGGCCACCGAGATCGGCCGGGAGGGGCGGGAGGGGCAGCCGGTCGGGACGATCTTGGTGGTCGGGGACACCCGGAAGGTGCTGGGGCTGTCGCGGTTCCAGAACTTCAACCCGTTCCGCGGGTACACCCGGGCCGAGCGGGACATCCGGCACCGGGACGTGCGGGAGCAGATCAAGGAGATCGCCAAGCTGGACGGGGCGATCCTGATCGGCCGGGACGGGATCGCGGAGGCGGCCTGCCTGCACCTGGGGGCCCGGGCGGACGGGGTGCAGTTGCGGAAGGGGTTCGGCAGCCGGCACGCGGCGGCGGCCGGGGTGAGCAAGCAGACGAGCGCGATCGCGTTCGCGGTGAGTCAGTCGAGCGGGTCGGTGCGGGTGTTCCAGAAGGGCGAGGAGGTGCTGCACATCGAGCCGCTGGCCCGGCCGCACGTCTGGCAGCCGTTCAAGCTGGAGACCCACGACCCCGAGGACGAGGAGCGGGCCGACGGGGTGTCGTGAGTTGCGTGAAGTTTGGATGAATCGAGGTGCCGTAGGATTTCACCACCTTGATCTCGCCCCCGGTGACCGTTAACATCCACACAACACTTCGCCCACCCCGCGCGATGCGTCGCACCCCGCGATGCGTCGCACCCCGCGATGCGTCGCACCCCGCGATGCGTCGCACCCCGCGATGCGTCGCACCCCGCTCGGAGGGATTAGATGCATCATGCGGTGCGCACCTCGCTCCGGCTCGAAGCCCTGGATGGACGGGTCTTGCCGTCCAGCGGCTTATCAGACCCGGGGACCGACTCCGCGGCCCAGAACTCGGCGCTGATCGCGCCGACCGGTGCCATCGCGGTCAACGCCACTTCCTGGTACTCGAAGGCGGTCATCTACATCAAGACCGCCGACGGTAAGGAGTACTCGGAGGCGTACTCGATCGCCGGCAACGAGACCTTCCCCGCCCTTGCCCAGCGGGTTGGGGCCGCCCTGGCTGCGGACGGGTGGACGGTAGCGGTAAACGACACCACGATCACCATCTCCGGCAGGACGGTGAACGGACGGTTCCAGGCCATCACGGGGATCGGGTTCGCCTACTACGGCACCCCGAACAGGATCATGCCCGCCAGGTGGTGGCCCGGCCTCGCCGGCACGACGGCGAACTTACCGACCTACTCGCCGACGATTTCGCAGGACGGCTCGACGATCCAGGGTTGGGTGCAGAATCCGTAATCCACGGCCGCAGTCACCCCCAACTCGCGAGGTTACCATGTGGGCGGTCGCTCTGACGATGTTTATCGGAGTCGGCGCACCCGACCCGCCGGCCGCGAACTCCAACGACCCGATCCCGGAGGCGAAGGGGTATGTACCCACGGGAGTCGTGATCGACTTCGCCGGGCTCCCCACCGACGATGACGCCCACCTCCTGTTTCGCTTCGAGTTCGACGGCCGCGAGCCGTACGACTGTAAAGTGACCACCGGTCTGCCGTTTACCCCCGCGGAACTCCGGGACCGGCTCCAGTGGGTTTTCAAGCAAAGCCGGTGGGAGACGCGGAGGATCGGGGAAACCCGGCTCGAGATTCTGTCCGGGTGGGAGAAGGGCAAGGACGGGACGGAGGCCCGGTTCAAGGTGACGGACATCACGATCACGTCGAAGAATGTGCCGAAGGAGAAGTTACCGAAGGTCATCCGGCCGAAGAACAAGGCCTGACCTGTTACTCAACACCCACCCGCGGCCCGGGGCATGCCCGGGGCTGTTCGCTTTCCGGAACGGCCTACTCGCTAACCTTTCCCTTGGTTCACCTGAACCGGCCGTTCCGTCCCTGACTAGCTCACTTCAGGCTCTGTGACGCTGCCCCCGGGTTGCCACGCCACCGGGCTGGCGGTCAACCTGTCCGGTGGGTACCACCACGCCAAGCCGGACCGTGGGAAAGGGTTCTGCGTATTCAACGACGTGGCGTACCTGGTCCAGGTGTTACGAGCCGAGGGCCGACTGGCGGCCGAGGACCGGGTGGTGTATGTCGATCTGGATGCCCACCAGGGCAACGGCGTCTGTCACCACTTCCGGGACGACCGCCGGGCATTCATCTACGACGCCTTCAACCCCGGCATCTACCCGGCCTACGACCGTGCCGCCCGCGAGCGGGTCGACTGCACGGTGCCACTGCCGACCGGCTGCACCGGTGCGGATTATCTGAGGCTACTCGAACTGAGTTTGCCCGGGTTCCTCGACTCGGTCCGGCTGGCCGGTCGGGTCGGGTTGGCCGTCTACAACGCGGGCACCGACGTGTACGCGGCCGATGCCCTCGGCGGGCTCGGGCTGTCGGCGGCGGACGTGCTGACCCGCGACCTGTACACTGTCGGGCAGCTCCGGACCCGGGGCGTGTCGACGGTCATGCTCTTGAGCGGCGGGTACAGCCGTGAGAGCTACCGGCTGGTAGCGAACACGGTGGTCGAGTTGCTCCGGCGGTACGGAGCCGGTGCCGACTCCCGCGGCTGACTCGACACGGCTCGCCCGGCTCCAGCTACCGGCCCGGTTCGGCGGCCGGCTGCTCCGCTACGGCAGCCGTGTGTGGCGGCCGGCCCGCGGCGACCGCGGCCCGGATGTCGGCGGCGAGTTCGGCCACCGTGCGGCCGGCGAACAGCCCGTCCCGCTCGGCCGTGTAGTCCCCCGACCCGCCGGAGAACTGGCCCACGAACCGGGCGGCGTCGGCCGGCCCGAGTTCCCGGGACAGCACCCGGATGGCCCGGTGGGTCACTTCGGCCAGCGGCAGGGGCGGGGCGGCGGGGTTCGTCATAGTCCCAGCTCCGTGGTAAGTTCGACCGGCGACAGCACCCGCACGGGCGGGGCCGCAAGTCCACTTCCGCGTTTCAGCAGGAGGTCGTCACAGGTGCAAAGGTAAGCCGCCCCGACCGCCTCGGCCGAAGCCAGGTGGAGGGCGTCGAGCGGCCGCAGGCCGGCCGCCGCTAGGTCGTCCGCCCGCTTTTCGACCGCGGCGGTGAGCGGCTGGTAGGCGGTCGCCCCGGCCAGCACCGCCTCGGCGTGGGCCCGGCGGACCGGGTGCGGGTTGCGGCCGGCCTCGTACACCAGGGCGTCGGACGAGGCCAGCCGAGTGCCGCCGGCCCGGCAGTGGTCCAACAGGCCGAGGACCGCCGCCGTCTCCACCCGCACCCGGACCTGTGACTGGTCGTCGTGCGGTCGCTGGATGGCGCAGATGTCGAGGTAGACCAACACGGCGTCAGTTTAACGCCGCGTGACACGATCCGCAATCGCCACCGGGCCTTCCGCCTCGCCCTGGTGGCCGCACAACCTACACGCCGGAACCTGTCCGCCCGGCGGCCGCAGTGCCTATGATGTCCGGCGGGGGCGAAACCCGCCGCCGGGGCGGGGGGTAGTGCCACCGGCGGCCCCGCCGCCGGGCCCCGGCCCCACATCACGAGACCACCCATGGCCGTCCGACACCGCCCGCTCCTGACGGCGATCGCCCTCGCCGCCTTCGCCGCCCCGAGCGTCGCCGCCGACCCGCCGGCCGGCCAGAACGTCGCCCTCCCGTACCCCACCAAAGTCCCGGTCGTCGTCCAAGTTCAGGGCCACGAGCGGGCCAAGACCCGGCTGCTCAAGACCCTCGACGCCCTCCCGCCCGCCGAGGCCAAGCAGGCCAAGAAGGCCGTCGAGGACGGGTTCAAGCAATTGCTAGAAGGCCGCAAGCTGACTGCCGTGCCCGGCGACGGCCGGCTGTTCCTCGTCCTCCACGACGTCACCACCCTCGGGGACGACGCCCCGGCCCTGTCCGTCCTCCTGCCGGTCACGTCCTACGCCGACTTCAAGGCGTCGTTCCTGACGGCCGACGAGGGGAAGACGGTCGAGAAGGCCGGCGACGGGGTCGAGGCGGTCAAGTTCTCGGCCGGCGGGGACGAAACGACTCTCTACATGGCCGCGGTCAAGGGGTACGTCGCGGTCTCGCCGAACAAGGAGACGGCCGAACTCTACGCCGGCAAGTACACCCCGGCCCAGTCCGGGTCGATGGGGGCCGAGCTGTCGGCCTCGTTCCTGGCCGGGGACGTGTCCGTGTTCGTCGACATGGACGTCATCAACGACCTGTACGGGGACAAGATTCGGCAGTTCAAGGAGCTGATCGACTTCGCCCTCGGGCAGGCCGCCCAGGGGGGGATGATCCCCGGGCTGAACAAGCAGCAGTTGGAGATGACCAAGACCGTCCTCCAGGGCGTCGTTCAGGCGGTCGAGGACGGGAAGGGCGTCGTCATCGCGGCCGAGCTGCGGCCGGAGGGGGCGAACGTCCGGGTCCAGGGGCGGTTCTCCGACGAGTCGGCCAGCGCCCTGATGCTCAAGCAGGAGGTCCCCGGACCGCTGACCGACCTGGCCAAGCTGCCGAAGGGGCTGGCGGCCTACAGCGGGGCCAAGTTCGGGGGCAAGTTCGCCGGCCTGTGGGGGCAGATCACCCGCGAGTTCAGTGCCCCGGACGACGACGAGGCGGCGGCCAAGCGGATCGAGGAACTCCAGGCGGCGGTGACGGCCGCCGGGCCGGGGACGACCTACTCGGCCAGCGCCGCCCCGGACCGGGGGCTGACCCTGACCGGGTACAAGGCCCCGGACAAGGCGGCCACCGCCCTGGCCAAGCTGTACGACGCCCTGCCGGCCGGCGGGCGGGTGTCCACGGTCATCCTGAAGGACAAGCCGAAGGTCGCGTTCGACGCCCAGAAGCACCGCGGGTTCACCTTCGCCGAGGTCCGACTGAACTTCGACTTCGAGGCCACCGTCGAGGGGTTCCCGGAGCCGGTCCGGGACGCGACCCTGGAACAGCTCAAGAAGATGGCCGCGGCCAAGACGACGTTCTGGCTCGGCAGCGACGGGAAGGTGGTGGCCCACCTGACCGCCAAGGCCGGGGCGGCGGCCACGGGGCTGCTCGCCCAGTACCTCGCCGGGGGGGCGGGGGTGGGGGGCGACGCCGGGTTCCAACTGACCCGCAAGAACCTGCCGGCCGACGCCACCGCGGTGTACATCACCGAGACGGCCGAGACGATCGAGGCGCTGGCCGAGCAGGCCAAGACGGCGGCCGCGGCCATGCCCGGCGGGGGCGGGCTGCCGGAGTTCGGCAAGCTGAAGAAGCCGGACGGCGCCCCGACCTTCATCGGCATCGCCCTGACCCTGAAGGGGCAGGTGGCGGCCGCCGACCTGTTCGTCCCGGCCGGGGCCCTGACCGTCGGCGGGAAGATGCTGTCCCCGCTCCTGCGGAACGTCGAGTAACCCCGTCCCCGACCGCCACCGGAGGTGTTTCCGTGATCGTCCGCCCCGCCGCCGCGGCCGTCCTCCTCGCCGGGCTCGCGCTCGCCGGGGGGTGCGGCCCGGCCCCGCTCGACATCAACAAGACGGCCGTGGTCAGCCCCGGCAACCCGGCCCTGTACGAGCTGGAGGCCATCCCCCAGCCGCAGACGGTGACGGTCGAGTTCGACTCGGACGGCGGCCCGGTCGAGGTCGGCATCTACCGTCAGGCCGACGCCGACGAGGCCGAGACGCTCCGGCCGGAGAAGGCCCTGAAGTTCGCCAAGGGGGAGGCGAAGGGGTCGGTCAGCGTCGAGGTGCCGGCGAACACGGCCACCAAGGTCGCGATCGGGTCCGAGAAGAAGGCCAACGTGAAGGTGAGGCTGACCAACCGGAAGTGAGCGGGCACAGGCCGGGAGGCCTGTGCGGCTCCTCACGCCAGAATCTCTTTGACCACGGTGCCGGACACGTCGGTCAGCCGGTAGTCCCGGCCGGCGTGCCGGTACGTCAGCCGCTCGTGGTCGATCCCCATCAGGTGCAGCACGGTCGCGTGCAGGTCGTGGACGTGGACCTTGCCGGCGACCGCGTGCCAGCCGAACTCGTCGGTCGCCCCGTGGGTGACACCGCCCTTCACCCCGCCGCCTGCCAGCCACATCGTAAAGCCGAACGGGTGGTGCTCCCGGCCGTCGGTCCCCTCGCCGGTCGGCGTCCGGCCGAACTCCCCGCCCCAGATGACCAGCGTGTCTTGGAGCAGCCCGCGGGCCTTCAGGTCGGTCAAGAGGCCGGCGATCGGCTTGTCGGTGGCCAGGCAGTTGGCCGGCAGCTCTGCCTTCAGGCTGCCGTGCTGGTCCCAGAGCTGGCAGCTCGACCGCTTGGCCGTCTGGGTGTGATACACCTGGACGACCCGGACGCCCCGCTCGACCAGCCGCCGGGCCATCAGGCACTGCCGGCCGAAGATGTCGGTCGGGCCGTCGCCGACGCCGTACAGCTCCTTCGTCGCCTTCGTCTCGCCGTCGAGCCCGAACGCCTCCGGGGCCTCGGCCTGCATCCGGAAGGCGAGTTCGTAGCTGGCGATCCGGGCGGCCAGGGCGGTGTCCTCCTCACGGCCGGCCTGGTGGAGTTGGTTCAGCCGCTTGAGGGCGTCGAGTTGCTTCCGCTGGGCGGCGGTGGCCCCGGCGTCGGGCAGGTTCTCGACCGGCTTGGCCAGGTTGGCCACGAGCGTCCCCTGGTAGGCCGCGGGCAGGAAGCTGTTCGACCACAGCGGCGCCCCCTGGGCCGGCTGACTCGGGCTGACGACCACGAACCCGGGGAGGCTGCGGTTCTCGCTGCCCAGGCCGTACAGCAGCCAGCTCCCCAGGCTCGGCCGGGAGAACGCCTGTTCCCCGGTGTTCATCTGGAGGCAGGCGCCGTTGTGGTTGATGTTGTCCGCCCACATCCCCCGGATGATGCACAGGTCGTCGGCCCGTTTCGCCAGGTGCGGGAACAGTTCGCTCACATCGGCCCCGTTTCGGCCGTGCCTGCCGAACTTCCAGGGCGATGGCAGGCAGTTCACGGTCTTCGTGCGGACGAGCTTCGGCTGGTCGAACGGTAGCGGCTTGCCGGCGAGGTCCTTCAGCTTCGGCTTCGGGTCGAACAGGTCGACGTGGCTCGGCCCGCCGGACATGAACAGGAAGATCACCCGCTTGGCCTTCGCGGGGTACATCGGCGGCCGGGGGGCGAGCGGGTCGGCCGGGTCGGGCGGGGTGATCGGCCGGCGGGCGTCGGCTACCCGGGCGTCGGCGAGCAACCCGGCCAGCCCGAGCAGGCCGAACCCGTTGGCGAACGTGTGCAGGGCGTGGCGGCGGTGCATGTCAACATCCCTTACGGGATGAATGACGAGTGACGAATGACCCACCAATGACGAAGGGGAGCCGGCGGCTGTCGGTCTTCGTCATTGGTGGGTCATTGGTGGGTCATTCGTCATTCAAGAACAATGAACTCGTTCGCCTGGAACAGGAGGTGACACCACCCCCGCCAGGCCTCGGGCGTACCGTCTTTGACCAGTTCCAAGCCCAACTCTCGCTCGGCGTCGGTCGGCGGCCGGCCGAGGGCCAGGCGGTGGGCAAAGTCCAGCCTTTCGGCAGTCGTTCCGGCGTGACCCATGACGCGGGCGGCGAACGCCTTCGCCCGGTCCCGGACGAACGGGTGGTTCATCAGGAACAGGGCCTGCGGTGCGACGGTCGAGACGGTCCGCTTGTCCACGGGCGCCGTCGAATCCGCCATGTCGAAGAGCGGCCCGAACCCGGTCCGGTCGGACCGGATGGTCATCAGGTAGACCGTCCGGCGGGGGCTGGCGAAGTCGCGGACGGCCGGCCCGCCGGCCTTCCCGTCGAGTTCGCCGGACACCGCGAGGAGGGCGTCGCGGATGGCCTCGGCTTCGAGCCGCCGGCGGGGGAATCGGCCCCACAGGCGGTTGTCGGGGTCGGCCGCCCGGGTCGCGGGGTCGCCGGCAGCGGACTGCTGGTACGTCGCCGAGAGCAGGATGTATCGGTGGAGCTTCTTCAGCGACCAGCCGTCGCGGACGAACTTCGCGGCCAGGTGGTCGAGCAGTTCCGGGTGCGTCGGCGGCTCGCCGAGGACGCCGAAGTTGCTCGGGGTGCGGACCAGCCCCTCGCCGAAGTGGAACTGCCAGACCCGGTTGACGATCACCCGGGGGGTCAGCGGGTGGTCCGGGCGGGTCAGCCAGTCGGCCAGTTCCTTCCGGCCGCTGCCAGCGGTGATGCCCGGCGGGCTCGCAACCTTCACGGCGGCCGGGAAGCCGCGTGGCACGAGGTCGCCGAGCCGGTCGTACCGGCCGCGGATGTGGACCTTGATGTCGTGCGTGCCCTCGTGCGGCGAGCCGGGAACGCCGCCTTCCTGGGCTCCGTTGGCGGACGGTCCCGGCGGGGCCTGCACGACCACCTCCTCGACCGACCACGGGTCGGCCTTCGCCGCCCCGGCCGGCGGGTCCGCCAACCAGTCGGCCGCGAACTCCCAGGTTTTGTCCCTCCCGGCTAGCGTGAACACCACGCCGGTGGTGTCGCACTCGTACCCGGCCTTCCGCTGGATCACTACCTCGACCCGGTCGCCGGCCGCGACGGCCAACAATTCCGCACGGCCGAACGTCCCGGACCGGCCGTTCTCGACCGACCCGGTCGCAAGCGTCTTCAGCGTCCCCGCCGTAGCGTGCCGCAACTCCCAGCCGATCCCGTCGCCGCAGTTGCCGTCGTAGTCGGCCAGGGTCCCGAACAGCTTGACCTCGCCGGCCGCCGGGGCGGTCCAGACGACGGCCACGTCCGACCCCGGGCCGGGGTGGACGGCGACCGTCTTCGGCGGCATGCGGATGGTCGAGAAGACGGCCTCCGCCCCGGTGCCGTTGGCGGTGCAGCTCGGGTTGCCGGCCGGGGCCTGCCAGGCGATGAGCCCCGGCTTGCCGGCCACGGCGTCGGTCCGCTTGGCCAGGACGACGGCCTTCGCGGTGGCCGGGGGCGGCGGGCCGAGCGGAATGCGGAGCATCGGCGGCCCGTTCGTCTTCGGCCCGACGTTCGGCAGGATGTGGCTGCTGAAGAAGACGCCGGCCAGGGCGTAGTAGTCGCGGGTGCTGACCGGGTCGAACTTGTGGTCGTGACAGCGGGCGCAGGCCAGGGTCAGGCCGAGGATGCTCCGGCCGACCACGTCGACTTGATCGTCGGCGATGTCGGTGAGGAGCTTCTCCTTGTCGGCGTCGCCGCCGCCCCAGTTACCCAGGGCCAGGAAGCCGGTGGCCACGATCCCATCGGGTCGGTCCTTGTCGGGAAGCGGCAGCACGTCGCCGGCGACCTGCATCCGGACGAAGCGGTCATACGGCAGGTCGGCGTTGAACGCCTTGATGACCCAGTCGCGGTAGCGCCAGGCGTCGAGGCAATCCATGTCCGAGGTGCCGGTGATGCGGGCGTCGAAGCTGTCGCAGTAGCGGGCGAGGTCGAGCCAGTGGCGGCCCCACCGCTCGCCGTAGGCCGGGGAGGCGAGCAGCCGGTCGATCAGCTTGGGGTAGGCGTCGGGCGACGGGTCGGTGACGAACGCCTCGACCTCGGCCGGGGTCGGCGGCAGGCCGGTCAGGTCGAAGGTGACGCGGCGGATGAGCGTCCGCCGGTCGGCCGGCGGGGCCGGCTTCAGACCTTTCGCGATCAGTTTGGCGTGGACGAAGCGGTCGAGCGGGTGGGCGGCATCACCCGGCGGTAGCGACGGATCGACGACCGGCTTGAGCGACCAGAGTTCCTTCGCCGTGCCGGCTTTCGGCCCGCCGGCGGCCGGCCTGTCGTCCGGCCAGGGCATGCCGAGCGACACCCACTTTTCCAGGACGGCGATGTCGGCGTCGGGCAGCTTCCCGTCCGGCGGCATCTTGATGTCGCCGGCGTAGCGGATCGCCTTCACGAGCGGGCTGTCGGCCGGCTTCCCGGCGACCGCGACCGGCCCGCCGTCACCGCCGGCGAGCAGGCCGGCCCGGGTGTCGAGCCGGAGCCCACCCTTTTGCTTCTTGTCGCCGTGGCAGCCGACGCACTTCTCGACCAGGACCGGCCGGACCTTCGTCTCGAAGAAGCGTTCGTCCGCCGGCGGCGCGCCGGCGGACAGGGCGACGAGCGACAGGAGGCCGGTCATGGGGCGGGCCAGCGGGGAGGGGAGCACCAGCGGTAGTATCGTTGTACCCGGTTCCCGGCCGGGTCACAACCGGATTGCTCGGCGTCCGCGACCTTCACCGGCATCCGGGCGGGGTTTAGAATGCCCGTATGACCGCCGCGCTACCGCTTCTCCCGACCACCCCCGAGGCTCCCCCGGCTGACGCCGGGGGCGCACCCAAGCCGGGCGTCCTCGACGTGCCGGCCGAGGGGTTCCGCGCCTGGCTGGCCGAACGGGGGCAGCCGCCGATGCGGGCGGCCCAGGTCCGCCGGCAGGTCCTCGCCAACCGGGCCGAGTCGTTCGACGCGATGACCGACCTGCCGAAGGGCTTGCGGGCCGAACTGGCCGGGTCGTTCGCCGTGTTCGGCACCCGGGTCGAGCGACACCAGGAGGCCGCCGACGGCACCCACAAACTCGTCCTCCGGCTAGCCGACGACCGCATGATCGAGTGCGTCTTGATCCGGGACGACGGCCGGGCCACCGCCTGCGTCAGCACCCAGGTCGGGTGCGGGATGGGGTGCGTGTTCTGCGCCAGCGGGCTCAACGGCGTCGTCCGGAACCTGACGGCCGGCGAGATCGTCGAACAACTGGTCCGGTTGCGGAACCTGATCCGGCAAGAGACCCCACCCCCCGTCCCCCACCGCCGCGGGGGGGGGGGGGGGGCCGCACCCCCACCCCCCCCCGCGGAGGGGG
>JAIEQO010000106.1 GCA_019747655.1 Gemmataceae bacterium
CCCGAGCCCGGGCGGCGGGCCGGTCATCCCGGGCGGCCCGCCGAACCCGCCCGGGCCGGTAAGCCGGCCCGGGAAGCCGGCCCCGGGCGCGCCGCCGTCCTTCGGCTGGGTCGGGGCCGCCTCGTTCCGGACCGCGATCGGGTTCGACAGCATCAGCCCCAGCAGGGTGGCCCCCTTCTCCAGCCCGGGCCCGATCTTGTCCAGCGCCAGCGACCGGGCCTCCTCCGGGTTGGTCGTCAGGATGCGGACCGTCCCGACCAGCCGGCGGTGTTCCAGGGACCACAGGGTCGCCCCGAGGTACCGGGTCTTGGACAGGACCGCGTCGACCACCCGGACGACCGGCTCGTACTCCTTCTTCACCCCGGCCCGGGGGTACCGGGCGTCGTCCCACCGCTCGGCCATCAGCACCAGGGACGACCCGGTCGGCGGGGGGTCGGCCTCGAGGGTGTTGAGCAGCTGTTTCAGCTCGGGGGTGACCGACAGGTAGGTCGGGTTGGCGGTGAATTCCCGGGCCGGGCCGGCCGGGGCCGCCTTCGGCGGGGGGGCGGGCTCCTTCGGGTCCTTCTTCCCGGCGTCCTTCTTCCCGGCGTCCTTCTTCGCCGGGGTGTCGTCCTCCTCCGCCTCCTCCCCCGGCGGGGGCGGCAGGGCCTCCCGGCGGAACTCGGTCAGGAAGTCCGGGTACCCGTCCTTCAGCCCGGCCAGGAACCGCTCGACGGTGGCGTAGTCGCCGACCAGCAGCGTCTGGGTGTCGTACGCGCAGGCCCCGAGCGGGGCGGCCCTGTCCGGGGCGGTCTTCTCGCCCGCGGCCGCCGCGTACGGGGCCTCGTACAGGTCGCCGAGAACCGACCGGGCCGACAGGGCGTTCCCCACCGCCGCCAGGAACGGGTTGCCGCTGACCGGGTGGAGGTCCTTGCCGTTCACCTTGGCCGCCGGCCCGACCCCGGCCAGCCGGCCGACCAGGTCGGCCTCCCGGACCGGCTCCCGCAGCCGCAGCACCCCGAACGGGGCCCGCTTCTCCTCCCCGACGACGCAGTGGATGTACCGGTCGAGCTGGGCCGGTTCGAGCCCGGTCGCGGTCCTCATCAGGTCGACCACCGCCGGGTCGAAGAGCTGCTGGCCGATCGGGCTCTGGCGGAGCTTGCGGAGGTCGAACCGGTAGACGGCGACCGAGTCGTTGGGCAGCAGGTTGGTCGGGTCCTTGTCGCTGCGGGCCAGGGGCGGGGCGGCGGGCACCTTCGGGGCGTCCTCCTTCCCCTCCTCCTTGCCGTCCCCGGCCTCGTCGCCGCCGGCCTTCGGGGCGGTCGTCCCCTTGGTCCCGGCCGCCGGCCGGGGGCCGCCCGCCGTCCCGCCGCCGGACGGCTTCTTGTCGTCCCCGCCGCCGAACAGGACGTACCCGCCGATCCCGAGCAGGGCGACGGCGGCCACCGCGGCCCCGACCCCGAGGAGGAGCTTCTTGTTCCGGCCGCCCCCCTCCCCCTTGGCCGCCTTCGCCGCCTTCTTCTTCCCGGCGGCCGCCGGGGCCGGCCCGTCGGCGGTCGGCTCGGCCGGGGCCTCGGCCTTGAACCGGTACTTGCACTTCGGGCACTCGACCTTGGACCCGATCAGCTTCGGGTCCTTGACGAGGACGGTGGCCTCGCAGCTCGGGCAGGAAACTTTGACGGACGCCATGAGAGGTTCCCCGCGGGGCGGCGGCGACAGGACGGGATGATTTTAACAGGCCGGCGGCCGGGGCCACAAAGCCAATTCGGTAACGGCCCTCCGGCCGACCGGCCCGCCGGCGCATTAAACGGCCGGCGGGCGGTTCCGTTGGCGGCCCGACCGAGCGGGTCGGATTTCCGGCCCCCGCCGGGCCGGACCCGCTATTGTGGACCATACCGCGCCGCCGGCCCCGCCGCCGGTCTCCCCGGGTCCCCACCCATGGCCTCCCCCCTGAACGGGCTGATCGACCGGTTCCGGCCGAAGCGGTACGGCCGGCGGCCGTCCCTGGTGCTGCTCAACGGCCTGGCCGAGCAGGCCGAGTCGTGGTACCTGAACCGCCGGTTCTGGGGCCGGTTCTTCGACGTCCACGTCCCGAACATCCTGGCCTACGAGGGGGAGGCCCTGCACCGGCGGGTCGCGGCCCGGGAGCCGATCACGGTCGACTACCTGGTCCGCCAGCTCCACCTGTACCTGGACCAGTTCGCCCAGACCCCGCCGTACCACCTGGTGGCCAGCAGCCTGGGCGGGAAGGTGGCGGTCGAGTTCGCCGTCCGCCACCCGGAGTTGGTCAGCCGGGTGGTGCTGATGGGCCCGGCCGGGATGGGCGACGTGGAGCAGCTGCCGATCATGGAGGGGGTGGCCGGGCGGAACCCCGAGGCCCTGGTCCGGAGCGTCTTCTTCCGCCTGCGGCACGTCAACCCGGAGATGATCGAGTACTACCAGTCGCGGTTCCTCAGCCGGCGGTGGAAGACCGGGTTCCTGAAGACGGTCCGGGGGACGCTGGACTACAGCGTCCGGGACAAGATGAAGGAGCTGCGGTGCCCGACGCTGCTCATCTCCGGTGCCAACGACAAGGTGTGCGACCCGAAGACGGCCCGGGAGGCGGCGGCCGAGCTGCCCAACGGGATGTTCCTGGCCGTCCCCCGGTGCGGGCACGCCCCGCAGATCGAGAAGGCCTGGAAGGTGAACCGGCTGGTCGTACACTTCCTGAGCGCGGCCAAGCCGACCGCCCGCCCGTCGTGGGCGCAGCTTTTGCTCGCCAAGCCCCCCCGCCGAGGTAGTGTTTAGTGTTTCGTGTTTAGTGTTTTCGCCACCGGCCGACCGCCCCCCCCACCACCGACCCCCGCCGGCCCCACCCCGCGAGCCACCCTGATGCCGTACCCCGCGCCGGCCGCCGACCCGTCCGCCCGCCCCGCCCCGCCCCCCCCGACCAGCCAGGGGCGGGACCGGTGGCTGATGGCCAAGAAGTTCCTGACCCGCGGCCGGGCCGTCGCCTCGTTCTCCCCGAGCAGCCGGGCGATGGCCCGGACCATGCTCGACGGGATCGACTGGGCGGCCGCCCGGTGCGTGGTCGAACTCGGGGCCGGGACGGGGCCGATCACCGCGGAACTCGTCGCCCGGGCCCGGCCGCACACCAGGCTCTTGGTGGTCGAGATCGACCCGGAGATGGGCGGCCGGCTGAAGGCCAAGTTCCCGCAGGTGGACGTGGTGATCGGGGACGCCTGCCACTTCGACCGGCTGCTGGCCGACCGGGGCGTCACCCAGGTCGACCACGTCCTGTCCGGGCTGCCGCTGCCGTCGTTCCCGGCCGACCTGCGGGACGGGGTGCTGGCGACCTCGGCCCGGATGCTCAGCCCGGCCGGGACGTTCCGCCAGCTCACCGTCATGCCGCTGATCTACTACCGGCTGTACGCCCGGTACTACCAGGACGTGCGGTTCCGGTTCGTGCCGCTGAACCTGCCCCCCGGCGGCGTCTACGTCTGCCGCGGGTACCGCGGGTAGGTCGTCGACCCCTCCCCCTAACCCCCTCCCCCGGGGGGAGAGGGGGAACAAGACCAGCGGCCGGTTTTGTTCCCCCTCTCCCCCCGGGGGAGGGGGTTAGGGGGAGGGGTCCCCCGCTTCATGCCCTCCACCTCGTTCCTCGCCCCGCTGGCCGGGAGCAAACTCGTCCGCCGGGCGGCCGACGCCGCCGCCGTCCGGTACGCCCACGCCCGGGCCGCCGCCCTCGACCGGATGGACGCCGGCCGGGTCCAGCACGACACCCTTCTGAAACTCGTCCGGGCGGCCCGGCACACCCGGTTCGGCCGGGACCACGGGTTCGACCGCATTGCGTCGGTGGCCGACTTCCAGGGCCGGGTCCCGGTCCGGGACTACGAGTTCTTCTGGACGACCTACTGGAAGGACGCCTACCCCCGGCTGGACGACGTCACCTGGCCGGGGAAGGTGCCGTACTACGCCCTGTCGTCCGGGACCACCAGCGGGACGACCAAGTACATCCCCGTGACCCGGGAGATGGTGGCGTCGAACAAGAAGGCGGCGTTCACCACCACCGCCCTGTTCCGCCACGCCCGCCCCGACGCCGAGCTGTTCACCGGCAAGTTCTTCTTCCTCGGCGGGAGCACCGACCTGCGCGGGCAGGAGGACGGTAGCCTCGCCGGCGACCTGAGCGGGATCGCGGCCAAGGAGGTGTACGCCTTTCTCCGGCCGTACGTCTTCCCGCCGGCCGACCTCACGCTGCTGACCGACTGGGAGGAGAAGGTCCGGCGGTTCGCCGAGCTGGCGGCCCGGGAGCCGATCACCGCCATCAGCGGCATCCCGGCCTGGATGCTGGTGCTGTTCGACCGGCTCAAGCAGGTGACGGGCAAATCGACGGTCGCCGAGGTGTGGCCGGACCTCCGGCTGGTGATCCACGGCGGGACGAAGTTCGACCCGTACCGGGAGCTGTTCCGCCGCGAGATCGGCAGCGACGCGGTCGGCTTCTGCGAGGTCTACCCGTGCTCGGAGGGGTTCATCGCCACCGAGGACCCGCGGTACAACCTCCTCCGCATCGTCCCGGACCATGACGTGTTCTTCGAGTTCGTCCCGGTGGACGAACTCGGCAAGGATAACCCGACCCGGCACACCCTGGCGGACGTGGAGGTCGGTCAACAGTACGCGGTGGTCGTCACCTCGTGCGCCGGGGTGTGGGCGTACCTGGTCGGCGACACCGTCGCGTTCGAGAAGCGGGACCCGCCCCTGATCCGGTTCACCGGCCGGACCAAGTACTTCCTGTCGGCGTTCGGCGAGCACCTGATCCAGGAGGAGGTCGAGAAGGCCGTGGCCCACGCGGACGGGGTCTGCGGGGTCCACGCCATCGACTTCCACGTCGGGCCGCTCTTCTCCGCCGACCCGCGAAAACCGGGCCGGCACCTGTACCTGGTCGAGTTCGCCGGGCCGGCCCCGGACCCGGCCCGGTTCGCGGCGGAGTTGGACGCCGAACTGAACCGGCTGAACGAGGACTACGCGGCCCACCGGGTCGGCGACCTGACGATGCTGGTGCCGGAGGTGCGGGTGGTGAAGCCGGGCGGGTTCGCCGGGTGGATGAAGGCCCGGGGGAAGTACGGCGGCCAGCACAAGGTCCCGCGGATGGACAACGCCGGGACGATGACGGCGGACATGGCCGGCTGGTTCGCCGCGAACGGGCGGCTGGCGTAGCCGCTACCCGGCCTTCGCGGCCGGCGGGGCGGCGGTCGGCGGAACCCACCCCTCCGGCCGCCGCGGGCCGAGGTTCACGACCGGCCAGTCGCCGGCCGCATCCAGTTCACGGAGGTAGTCGTGCAGGGCCCGGAGGTCGTTGCCGAACCGGGCGAACAGCGCCTCCCGGGCCGCCCGGACCTCGCGGTCAATGTCCGTCTCCATCGTCATCCCCCTCGACCGGACGGAGTTCGTCCGGGGTACAAATCACCGGCGGCTCGCAACCGGCGGCTTGGCAGATGTCCTCGATCACCGGCCGGTGCCTCGCGTTGGCGATGTGCCGGCAGTTCCAGGTTAGCAGGTACTTTATGCCGTGTCGTGCGGCGGTAGCGATGTGGTGTGCGTCCGGGGCCGCCTTCTCCGGGAGGCGCAGTTCCTCGAACAGGTCGGCGGCGAGCGTCAGAATCTCCGGCGACAGCCCGAGGACGGGTATGCCGGTCAGCGCGGCCAGCCGGTCGGCGGCGGCCCGCGGGTCGCCCGCCGAACATTCCTGCAGGACCAACCGGGAGACGAACAACTCGTACCCCTCGCGGGCGGCCCACCACTCTCGGGTCGATTGCTGGTGGGCGGCCCGGATCAGGTCCCGGCTCGGCCACGCCGTCAGGTAGCTCGGGATCGTCGTCTCGATGTACACCCGCGGCTTCATGGCGGCATGGTAGCCGGCCGCTCCAGAGGCCGCCACCCCGGCTACTTCGGCTTACCGGCCGGCGGGTCGACGACGGTGATCTCCGACCGGATCGTCGCCTTCGGGTCGGCCGAGATGAACCCGACCCGGACGGCCCCGGCCAGCTCGTCCTGGGCGAAGACCCCGCCCTTGGCCGGGTACAGGGCGTCGGCCGGCTCTTCGGCCGTCCGCCCGTGCCCGGACACGGCGATCGTCACCGGGACGCCGCCCGCCCTGTAGGCCAGGGTCGTCACCCCGTCGGCCGCCCGCAGGGTGTACGGCCCTCGCACCCACCACGACGTCTGGGCCGCCCGCACCCCGGCCGGGTCGTCCAGGGCGGCCGCCGCCGCGTCCTTGTCCCGCCCGATGTACGCCTTCCCCGTCTTCGGGTGGGGCGGCGGGGGGGACAGGGCGAAGGCGTCCGTCACCACCACCCGCCGGCCGTCGGCCGACCCCTCGACCCGCCGCTCGACCGACCCGAAGTCCGGCGGCGGGTTCCACGTCCCCCGGTACGGCGGCCCGGCCGTCCGGCAGACGACCCGGCACCCGCCCTCGGCCGTCGCCTCGGCCGACGCCACGCCCCGGTCGGCCAGGACCGGCAGCCCGTAGGCCAGCGGGCTGTTCTTCGCCCCCCCGCGGACCGCGTCCACCCCGTACCCGATCAGGTGGTCGACCACGTCCACCCCGCCGACCCGGAGCCGGACCTCGCCGACGGCCGCGGTGCTGTGGTCGATCCCGACCGGCGGCTGGCTGAACACGTGCAGGAGGTGATCCCGGCCGCGGTGGACGACCGACCCGGAGCCGGCCGCCCGGAGCCCGACCGGGGCCGCATACGGGGCCGCGTCGGCGTCCCCCGGGCGGGGGTCGAACCCAACCATCAGCGGCCGATATAGGGTGATCCAGTACCCGTTCGGGTAGGACTGCGGGGCGATCCCCTTGGTCAGGTCGCGGACGAGCCGGCGGACGTTGGCCACCCGCTCCGGGCCGAGGGCGTCGGCGTACCCGCCCGCCAGCACCCCCAGGAGCGACACCCAGGCCGTCCGGGGGTAGGCCCGCCGGTAGCCGGCCTCGCAGTCGCCCCACCCGGCCTGCGACCGGCCGTCCGGGGCGAGCGACCACATGAGCCAGTCGGCCGCCTCCGGGGCCAGGGCGACGACCTCCGGGTACTGCTCCGGGCCGGCCCACAGGGCCCCGAGGAAGAGCAACTGGAGGGTCCCGGCGTTGTACTCCCACCCGGACTCGATCCAGTCCCCGCCCCGGGCGAGCTTGCAGAACCGGCGGACGGCGTCCCGCATCCGGCTGACCGGCCCCTCCGGGGCCCCGCGGCCGTTCCGCCAGGTCCCGTTCAGGTAGTCCGTCCCGAGGTACTTGTCGATCAGGGCGAGCCCGAAGTAGTGGCCGACGGCCTCGTCCGAGTCGCCCGTCCGGGTGCCCCACGGGACCGGCCCGCGGTCGAGCATCAGGTCGGCCCACCGGCCCAGCTCGGCCCGCCAGGCGGCCTCCTCGTCCGGCGTGAACGCCCCCTTCAGCCCGGCGTACATCCGGACCATCAGGATGGCCGACTCGCGCGTAGCGTTCCGGCCCGTACCCGGACCGCCGACGCCCTTGAGCCGGGCCAGCCCGCGGGCGGCGGCATCGCGGGCGTACCGGGCCTCCCCGGTCGCCATCCACCGGAGGCACGACCACTGGCCGGCGTCGTCGTAGGGCGGCTTCGGCTGGTCGGCGAGGCTGCGGGCGGCGGCCGCCCACGGGTGCCGGGACTGGAGCACCGCCCGGGCCGCCGGCGGGTCGAGGGCCGGCGGGTCGGCGGCCCCTGCCGGGGTGGTGACGGCGAGGGTGAACCCGAGGACAAAAAGCCGGGGCGCCATGTGAGAGGCTCCGGGTGGCGACCCGGGGCTGTCGCCCCGGGCTAACTTGTCACGGGCCTTCGGCCCTGAAAACCCCGGTCCCGAGGACCGGCCGCGTCACTCCCGCTCGACCCGGTGGCCGTCGGACGGCTTGGCCACCCACCCGCGGGCCAGCGGCCGGAGCTTGCCGACCAGCCAGCCCGCCTCGTCCGCCGACCCGGCCACCGCGAACACCCCCGGCCCCCACGAGCTTTGGCCGACGCCTTTCACCCCGAGCGTCCGGGCGGCGTCGACCAGCCCGGCCACCTCCGGCCCGGCGTAGGCCCCGCCCTGCTCGGCGGCGAACGGCTCCCCGGCCCGGCGGTTGAACTCGTGGACCGCCTCCCCGAACGCCGGCAGGTCGCCGGCCACCGCCGCCGGCAGCATCCCGAGTAGCGCGATCCGGCAGAGGGCGTCGGTCAGCCCGGCCGGCCGGGGCGATCCGCCGGCCGCCGCGAACGCCCGCTGCTCCCGGCTGCCGCCCCACCGCTCGGCCCCGCCTGCCGGGACCAGCACCGCCACCCGCCACTCGTCCGGCAGTCCCACCCGCATGAGCAGCGGCGACACCGCCTCCCCCGGCCGCTTCCCCGGCTCGACGATCAGCCCGCCCCGGTCGAACCCGTGGACCCCGACCGCGGACCGCTCGCCCCGCCCGACCCGGCCGGCCAGCCCCGCGGCCGTCAGCTCCGGGCCGCCGGTCTCGACCGCCACCGCCTTGCCGACCGCCAGCCCGAGCTGGGTGCCGACGCCCAGGCCGGTGTGCTCCTCCGGGCACCTCTCGACCAGCACGGACAACGGCCGCGGCGGGTGTTCGGCCACGGCCATGAACCGGTGGGCGAACACCTGGGCCCGGCTGGCGAGCTGGCCCTCGAACTGCCACGACCCGGCCGGCCGGGCGGACACGATCACCCCGGGCTGGTCGATCATCAGCCCGACCCCGCCGAACGCCCGGGCGGCCCCGTCGTCGCCCCCACCGGGGACGTGGAACAGCCCGAAGTGAAGCCGGCTCGGGGCGGTCACGCGGGTCATCGGGCGGCCCCCGCGAGGTGTTCATCCAGGAGGTCCATCGCCTCGTGCTCGGCCGGGCCGCCGGTCTTGCCGACGATCACCCAAAGCTTTTTGAACTCGGCCGCGACCTCGTCGTGCGGCAACAGGTGTAGCCGGGTGGCCAGGATGGCGGCCTCGACGACGGCGTGCCTGGCCCGGTTGAAGCCCCAGAAGTCGCGGTGCCGGCCGGCGTGGACCACCTCGGCGTCGATCGCCACCCGCTCGCCGGAGGCGTCCACCGACCGGACGACGAACTCGTAGGACCGGCAGCAGTCGGCCAGGACGAAGCCGGCCACCCGCACGGCCGGCCGGACCGGCGGGGGCGGGTCGGCCCGGCCGATGGCAGCACGGGCGATCAGGAGGGCGTCGTCGGTCACGTGTAACACGCCCTCCCCGTGGGCCGACAGATTCTTGTACGTCCCGGAGGTGGGGAACGGCCGGAGGACGAACCGGGCCCAGTCCGCCCCGACCCGCGGCCCCATCGGGGCCAGGTGCGGGGAGCCGTCGGCGTTCCGGGTCGTGACCAGGCCTTCCAAGATCATGGGGACAGTTTCGAGTCTCAAGTTTGAAGTTTCGAGTTAAAGACCCGCCGCTCGCCGCAGTCGTTACCCCCACGCCCACTCGAAACTCTAAACTCGAAACTCCAAACTGCGAAGCAAACCCAAAGCCTTGTGCAGCGTCTCCTCGTACTCCCGGGCCGGGTCGGAGTCGGCCACGACCCCCCCGCCGACCGGGAACTGCACCCACCCGCGGCCGGCGGTGAACGTGCGGATCAGGATATTGGTGTCCATCGACCCGTCGAACCCGATGTAGCCTAGCGCCCCGCAGTACGGCCCGCGGGCGGTCGGCTCCAGCTCGGCGATGATCTCCATCGCCCGGACCTTCGGGGCCCCGGTGACGGACCCGCCGGGGAACGCGGCTCGGAGCAGGTCGAGCGGGCCGCAGCCGGGGCGGAGCCGGCCCCGGACCTCCGAAACCAGATGGTGGACGTAGCGGAAGGATTCGACCTCGCACACCCGCGGGACCGTCACCGACCCGTACTCGCAGACCCGGCCGAGGTCGTTGCGGAGGAGGTCGACGATCATCACGTTCTCAGCCCGGTCCTTCGGGTTGGTGACGAGGTCGCGGAGGAGGGCCGCGTCCTCTTCCGGAGTTCGCCCGCGGGGCCGGGTCCCCTTGATCGGGTGGGTGTCCACCTCGCGGTCTCGGACCCGCAAGAAGCGTTCCGGCGAGGCGCTGAGGACCTGGAACGGGCCGAGGTCGAAGTACCCGGCGAACGGGGCCGGGTTGAGCCGCCGCAGCCGGGCGTAGAGGTCGAGCGGGTGCTCGCGGAGCGGGGCGAGGAGCCGCTGGGACAGGTTGACCTGGAACACGTCCCCGGCGTGGACGTACTCGACCGCCCGGGCCACGGCCGCCTCGTACCCGGCCCGGTCGAAGTTGCTGGTGACGCCCGGGAAGCCGGGGAGTGGGTGTTGCGGGGCCAAAGCCGAGGGCGGCAACGACGGGCCGGCGGACGTGAGCAGCCTGCCCGGCGGCCGAGCCGCCCGGAGCTGTCCCAACACCCACCGCAGCCGGTGGCCGGCGGCGGCGGCCCGCCAGCCCCGCCGGGTCTCCGGGAAGCCGGTCGAGACGACCCACGCCCGGCCGGCCGCGTGGTCGAAGCTCACGACCCAGTCGTAGGTCCCGGCGGCGACCCCCGGCAGGCCGAACTCGTCGGACCGCGGCTCGGGTACCCGTTCCAGCGCGAGGCCGAGTTCGTACCCGAACACGCCAGCCACACCGCCCTGGAACGCCGGGAGGCCGGCGACCGACCGCAAGGGGAGGAGGTTGAGGTCGGACCGCTCGGACAAAAGCGGGTCCCCGCCGGATGGCCGGCGATGCGAGATGCCGAGCGAGAGGCACCCGGCCGTGACGTAGGAGTACCGGCCGTGGGGGGAGTCGCGGTCGGCCGAGTCGAGGAACAGGAGGTGCGGCAGGTGGGCCAGCCGGCGGGCGACGGCCCACGGGTCCGGGGCCGGGACGAGTTCGACCGCCAGCGGGCCGCCGGCCGGGGTCCGGACCGGCACCGCCTCGAACTGCAAGCCCGCCCCGGGGTCCATGAGGAGAGTATACCAGGCCGCGGTGAGCGTCGGGCCGTCAGGCCGACGGTGGCGTTGACACACCGTCGGCCTGACGGCCCGACGCTCACCACGTCACCCCACTTCCTTCAGCAGCTTCTCGACCGCCTCGTCGATGATCGTGCTCTTCGGGTCGCCGCCCGGCACCCCGACCCACCGCTTGCGGATCACGCCCTTGGCGTCGATCAGGTACAGCGTCGGCGACGCCTTCACCCGGTACGTCTGGGCCACCTTCCCGTCCGGCCCGTCGTACCAGTGCGTCCACGGCATCGGGAACCGGCCCAGGAAGGATGTCAGGTCCTCCTTCTCCGCGTCGGTGCTCACGCTCACCAGCTCGAACGGCCTCCCCTTCAGCTTCGACACCAGCTCCCGCTCGTGCGGGATCATCGCCCGGCACGGCGGGCAGCCGGTGAACCAGAAGTCGAGCAGCACCACCTTCCCCTTGTAGTCCGACAGCTTCACCGTCTTCCCGTCCACCGTCGTCCCCACCACCTCCGGGGCCGGCTTGCCGACCACCAGCGTCTTGAACACGGCGATCGCGTCCTCGGCCGCCTTACCCAGGGTGCTCTCGCCGACGGGGACCTCCGGGGCCGTCTTGGCCGCCTGCTCCAGGTACTCGACCGCCTTGGCGTACTGGGCCGCCGCCTTCGCCTCGTCGGCCTCGGCGTCCCCCCTCTCCCCGGTCCGGGTGCCGAGGTGGAACAGCCCGACCGCCTTCACCCCCTTGTCCGGGGCCTTCTCGGCGGCGGCCGCCACCAGCTTCTCCCCGGCCGGGCCGACCGCCGCCGCCAGCTCGACCAGGTCCCGGGCCCGGGGGTCGCCCAGGTGGTGCTCGGCGACGACCCCGACCACCGCGTCCACGTCCGGCCCCTCGGCCCCGAGCGGGGCCAGGGTGCTCAAGACGAACGCCGCCACGTCCAGGGCGACCGGGTCGGTCGCGTGGGCCTCGGCCAGCTTCCGGAACCTCCCGGCGGCGAGCGACGCCGTCTCCTTCGCCTCCGCCTGCACCCCCCGCGCCTCGGCCGCGGTGGCGGCGTTGCGGAACCGCTCGTCCAGCGGCTCGAACTCGGCCAGGAACTTCTTCCGTAGCTCCTTCAGCTTGTCGGCCGCGGCCGGGTCGGGCTTGGCGGCCGGCTTCGGCTGGCCGAACACGAAGTACAGGCCGACCGAGGCGACGACCACGGCGGCGAGGAGCGGACGCATGGGGAGGAGTCTCCGGAACGACGGCAGGTCTATTTAGGCTACGCCCGGCGGGGGCGGCGGGGAAGGCGAATCCGGATGCCGGTGGCCCGCTTCGGGTACGGTCAAAAAGCCCCACCGCAACGGCCGGTCCTGGGTGTACGCCTTGCCGAGTGTCAGTGCGGTAACGGCCTTGGCGAACTCGTACCCCAGGTAGAAGGCGTGCGAGGCGTCGAGTTTCGGGTCGGCCGCGACCAGCCGGGCGAACACGGCGAACGGGTCGGTCCCGCGGAGGTACAGTGTGCCGTTTAGTATGTGGAGTCCCCCGCGCTCGGCGAAGATTCGGTAATTCCGGTCCGTCACCCGGGCCGCCAACTCCGCTAACGCCGCCTCCCCCTGGGGATACAGCTTCGGATCCCGGAGCATTACAAGGGACGGGTCGAGCCTCTTGGGCAGGACCTTCTCCCGGACGGCGTGGTAGACCAGCCGGCGGGCCAGGTCGAACTCCTTCACGGCCGTCCGGCCCCAGTTGATCACTTCCGTCGTCAACACACTCCGGATGCCCAGCTCCTGACAGAACCCGGCCAGCAGGACGTTCACCCCGGCCGAGTCCACCTCGGTGAGTTCGGTCAGGTTGCCGACGCCCATCATCAGTTCGGCGTCCGGCCACCTCCGGCGGGCCTCGATGTACCGGCCGAGCGACGCCGCGAACCCGAACCCGATCGGCTCCAAGACCGGGTCGAGCCGGAACCGGACGCCCCAGCGGGCCAACTGCTCGGCCGTCCGCTCCAGGCTGCCGAAGTCCGTGGGCGTGTCCGGGATGGCGACGACCTCGGCTCCGTGCCGCTCGTGCCAGCCCCGGGCATGGTCGACGTTGGTGCCGTTGACGCTCAGGACGAGTTCGGCCCCGGCCGCGAGGGCGTCGCCGACCTCGACGGGGTCGAAGCTGTCGACCGAGACGCGGAACCCCTCGGCCCGGAGCATCCGGACGGCCTCGCCGACCCCGGGCCACGGCCCGCCCGGGTCGCAGCCGAGGTCGATCACGTCGGCGCCGCTGCCCCGGTAGTGCCGGGCCTCGGCCAGGACGGCGTCGGACCCCTTCTTGGGGGCGTGGTTCACCTCGGCCAGAATTTCGATGTCCCATCCGCCGTACCCGGGGGGCGGGCCGGCCGGCTTGCCGCCGAAGAACTCGGGCAGGTCGCGGAGGTCGTTCGGCCCCAGCACCGCGGGGACGCCGGCAGCCCGGGCCACCTCTTCGACATCGCCGCGGCAGAGCCCGGGCAGCACGACCCGCTCGACGCCGGCCGGGACGGACAGGTGCCGGGCCACCCAGTTGGCCGTCATCAGGGCGGCCACGGTGATGTTCAGGACGGCCACCTCGGGGGCGACCCCGGCCTTCGGGCCGAGGTCGGCCAACACCCGCCGCAGGGCCGGCTCGGCCAGCTTGCCGGTGACGAAGAGTATGCGCGGTGGGGAGTTAACCACAGAGTCACAGAGGGCACAGAGCAGACCCGAGCCGAGACCAGAATTCAGTTTACTCCGGCTCTGTCTGTTGCTGCTCGGTGTTCTCCGTGACTCTGTGGTTAACTCCGCTTCCGGCCGGCGGGGTGCCGAACTCGGGGTGCTTGAACACCCGCCAGAAGTCCCGCCAGACCGACGGGGCGACCGGCTCGGCGGTAGCCGGCGTCAGCGGCAACTCGTCCACCAGGCTCGTTAGGAACGTGGCTTTAGCGGCCAGCTCGGTGTGGACGAAGTCGCTGTCCGACTGGATCGGCACCCGCCGCAGGAAGGCCGTCCGGTAGAGCTTGTAGGCGCTGTTCACGTCGGCCAGCGGCGACCCGAACACCCGCCCGACCAGGGCGTTGTACAGCGACTCGCGGGTCCCCAGCCAGGTCGGCGACGGGGCCAGCGTCATCCCGGCGGCCACCCGCCACAACAGCCGCCACCCCCGGCCGACCCCGCGGACCACGAGCGGGGCCGCCCGACCGGTCCGGCAGCCGCTGATGAGGTCGGGTTGCTTGCCCAGCAGCTCGTCCCGGACCTCGATGCGGTCGAGCAGCTTCTTGAGGTCGGCCGGCGGGTACGGGTAATCGACCGCGGTAGTGAAGAGGAGCGGGTGCCGGGCCTCGGTCAGTGCCGTCCGCAGGCTGGCCCCGTACCCCCGATGGGCCTCGTGCCGGAGCACCCGCAGGTGCCGCACCCGCCCCCCGGCCAGCCGGTCCAGGACGGCCCCGCTGCCGTCGGTGCTGCCGTCGTCGACGGCGACGATCTCGTACTCCCGCCCGAGCCGGGCCAGGGCCTCGGCCCACCCCGGGACGACCTTCTCCAGCCGGTCGGCCGCGTTGTGGACCGGCAGAACGACCGTCACCGGGTCGGGGGGCGGCTTGGTCATCCCAGTTTCGAGTCTCGAGTTTCGAGTTTCGAGTCAAAGGTCGAAGTTTCGGGTTCCGAACTCGAAACCTGAAACTCGAGACTCGAAACTCAACGGCAGGATATGTGTTCCGCGACGGCCCGACCACGCGGGCCGGGTCAGGCCGCCGTCCGGAACTGGGCCGACTGGTGGAGCCGCTGGTACACCTCGCACCGGGCCAGCAGCTCCGGGTGGGTGCCCACGTCCGCCACCCGGCCGGCGTCCATTACCACGATCCGGTCGGCGATCTCTAGGGTGTGGAGCCGGTGGGTGATGAGGAAGGTCGTGCGGCCCTTGACGAAGTCCTTGAGCGCGGCGTGGATCTCGGCCTCGCTGTTCGGGTCGATCTGGCTGGTGAACTCGTCCAGGATCAGGATCGCCGGGTCTCGCAGCACCGCCCGGGCCAGGGCGATCCGCTGCCGCTGGCCGCCGGACAGCCGCACCCCCTGCTCGCCGATGACGGTGTCGTACCCGTCGGCCAGCTCCCGCTCGATGAAGTCGTGGGCGTGGGCCTTCTTCGCGGCTTCCTCCACCTGCTCGCGGGTCGCCCCCTTCCGCCCGTAGGCGATGTTGGCGAACACCGTGTCGTCGAACAGTTGCGTGTCCTGGGTGACGAGGCCGATCCGCCGGCGGAGGCTCCGCAGGTGGGCCGTCCGCAGGTTGATCCCGTCGATCAGCACCGCCCCGTGGTCCGGGTCGTAGAACCGCGGCAACAGGCCCAGCAGCGTCGTCTTCCCGCACCCGTTCGGGCCGACGATGGCCACCGTCTCGCCGGGCTTGACCACCAGGTTCACCCGGTCCAGGGTCGGGGTCTCGGCGGCCGGGTTGTACGAGAAGCCGACGTTCCGGAACTCGACCCCCTTGCGGACGCCGGTGACGCGGGGGCCGTCCGGGTTGGCCCCGACGGCCGGTTGCAGGTCGAACTGCTCGAACACCCGGTTGGCCGCCGCCTGGGCCCCCTGGAGCTTGGTGTACACGCTCGACATCTTCCGGACCGGGTCGGCCACGGCCGCCAGGAAGGCGTAGAGCTGGATCAGGGCCTCGAACCGGAGCGGCTCGGCGGTCATCCGCAGCCCGAGGATGTGGGTGTGGCCGGTCAGCACCAGGTACGTCCCGGTGGTCAGGGCGAGCCCGACCGCCACCACCCCGAGCAGCTCGATCGTCGGGTTGGCGAAGGCGTCGATGTACACCACCCGCATGGCCTTGCGGTAGTAGTCCTCGGTCGCCCGGCGGAACCGCCGCCGCTCGTGCGGCTCGCGGGTGAACGCCTTGACCGCCCGGGCCCCGTCGAACGCCTCCCGGAGAATCTTGTAGATCGCCGACATCCGCTCCAGGACCTTCCGGGCGGCCCGCCGCATGGCCCGGCTGATCCGGGCCAGGGTGACGAGGACGGCCGGGACCAGGAGCACGAACACCAGGGTGAGCTGCCAACTGATGGCGCAGGCGAAGGCCAGGCAGCCGACGGCCCGCAGGGGCTCGGCGATCATCCGCCCGTAGAGGATTTTCACCCCGAGCCCGACCTGCTCCAGGTCGTTGGTGAACCGGGCCATCAGCTCGGTCGTCCCGGTCCCGGAGAGCTGCCGCACGTCCTGGTGGACGACCCGGCGGAAGAACCGGTTCCGCAGGTCGAACAGGGTCCGGTTGGTGACGCCCCCGACCAGCGCCTCGCCGAGGAACTCGAACACCCCCTTCACAGCCACCCCGAGGACGACGGCCCCGATGATCCACAGGAAGGTGGCGAACCGGTCGGCCGGCAGATGCCGGATGACCTGCGACCGGAGGAGCTGGTAGCGGTGCGACCACCGGCCACACTCGCCCTGCTCGGCCTCGTACTCGGCCACCTGCCGGGTCAGCCGCCGCTCGACGTTCTCCCGGTCCTGTTGGTCGGGGTTCCGGCGGACGGCCTCCAGTTCGGCCTTCCGCTGATCGGCCTTGGCCTCCAGCTCCTTGCGCTTCTGCTCGTACTCGTCGATCGCCCCGTCGACCCACTGGTGGAGGTTCCTCTCCCTCTTGTCACCGAGGATGGTCAGGACGGGGTAGATGGCCGAGAGGTTGAGGCTCCACAGGGCGGCCACGACGAGCGCGCACCCGACCGACGCGGCCAGCCGGTAGCGGTACGGCCAGGAGTGCTTCAGGGTCCGCAGGAAGTTCCGCATCGGGCGCCTCGGCGCCCGGCCGGGCGCGGGCGGCGGTTATAACCCGGCCCGGCGGGCGGGGCAAGCCGGGCTAACGGACAGGCCGGGGCGGCCCGTTGATTCGGGCGAGCGGGGAAGCTTCGGCCCCCGGTTTGGTCAACGGGATGGGGGCCTCCTGCCGCCGCCCGGCCGGACACGCGGCCGAAATCCTTGACATTAACCCATGCCATATCTAGAGTTGAAATCATACGGGCGGTTTACCGGCGCGGGCCATTCCTCGGGGGACAGCTCTCGTGACCAAGAAAGAGATCGTCCGGCAGCTCTGCGACAAGGCCAACCGGGAGAAGCTGCTCAAGGGGAGCCTGACGCAGTTGGCCACCAAGGAAATCGTCCAGTGGACGTTCGACGCCATCATCGAGACGCTGGTCGCCGAGGGGCGGATCGAGCTGCGGAACTTCGGGGTGTTCGAGGTCAAGCAGCGGAAGCCCCGCAAGGCCCGCAACCCCCGGAC
>JAIEQO010000284.1 GCA_019747655.1 Gemmataceae bacterium
TCGAGGATCGCCGAGTTCGGCCCGTCGGCCACCTCCGGCGTCACCTCCACCCCCCGGTTGATCGGCCCCGGGGCCAACAGCAGCACGTCCGGCTTGGCCCGCCGCATCCGCTCGCCGTTCATCCCGAACAGGAGTTGGTACTCGCGGACCGACGGGAACAGGCCGGTCCGCTGCCGCTCGAACTGGATGCGGAGCAGGTTCAGCACGTCGCACCGGGGCAGGACGGCGTCCAGGTCGTGGGCGACCTCGACCCCCAGCCGGGCCACGTCCGGCGGCACCAGCGTCGGCGGCCCGCAGACGATCACCCTCGCCCCGAGCGTCCGCAGGCCGTGGATGTTGCTCCGGGCCACCCGGCTGTGGGCGATGTCCCCGACCAGCCCGACCGTCAGCCCCTCGACCCGGCCCCGCCGGCGGCGGATGGTCAGGATGTCGAGCAGCCCCTGGGTCGGGTGCTCGTGCGGCCCGTCGCCGGCGTTGACGACGCGGACGTGCGGCAGCAGGTGCCGGGCCAGGACGTGCGGGGCGCCGGGCGACGAGTGCCGGACGACCACCGCGTCGACGCCCATCGCCTCGATGTTCTTGGCCGTGTCGATGAACGTCTCGCCCTTCGCCGTACTCGACCCACCGGGGGAGAAGTCGACGACATCCGCCCCGAGCCGGCGGGCGGCCAGCCCGAAGCTCAGCCGGGTCCGGGTGCTCGGCTCGTAGAACAGGTTCGCAACGACCTTCCCCCTCAGGGCGTCGCCCTTCGGGGCGTCCCCGTACCCGACCCCGACGAACCGCCCGGCGTCGTCCAGGATCGCCGACAGGTCGGCGGCCGCCAGCCCTTCCAGCCCCAGCAAGTGTTTCATCGGTCGGACCCCGGGCGTTCACCGAACTGTACCCACTCCCGCGGCCGGTGGCCACCCGGACCCGGCCCCCGACAATGGACCGGACCACCCCGCGGAGGTCCGCATGTCGTCGCCCGCGTCGGTCCCGCACACCCGCATCCTGCTCGGGCTCGTCCTCGGGGCCGCGGCCGGGTGCGGGGTGAACGCCCTCGTCGGCGAGGGCCTCGTCCCGGCCGGGGCCGTCGAGAAGATGGTCAAGTATGTCACCAAGCCCGTCGGCGACGTCTTCCTGAACCTCTTGTTCTTCCCGATCATCCCGCTCGTGTTCGCGTCGCTGGTCCTGGGCGTCACCCGGCTCGGCGGGTCGGCCGACGTGGGCCGGACCGGGGCCAAGACCCTGGCCTACTTCCTCGTCACCACCGCCTGCGCCGCGGCCATCGGGCTGACCCTGGTGAACCTGATCGAGCCGGGCCGGCACGCCCGGGACCAGAAGGACGGGCTGATGGCCCAGTTCGGGGCCGAGGCCCAGGGCCGGCTCGACACCGCCAAGAAGAAGGAGTTCGGGGTCCAGACGTTCGTCGACGTGGTCCCGGCCAACCCGCTCAAGGCGCTGGTCGAGAAGGACATGCTGGCCATCATCTGCGCCGCCATCCTGGTCGGGTTCGCCATCACCCGGCTCGACCCGGCCACGGCCAGGCCGCTCGTCGACGTGCTGGAGGGCACGAACCGGGTGGCCGAGGTCGTCATCCGGTGGGCGATGGCCCTCGCCCCCTACGCCGTCTTCTGCCTGATCTTCAGCACCACCGCCCTGTTCGGGTACAAGCTCCTGGTGGCCCTCGGGGCGTTCGTCCTGACCGTCCTCGGCGGGCTGGCGATACACCAGTTCGTCCTCCTCCCGGTGCTGGTCAGGACGCTCGGCGGGATGTCGCCGCTGGAGTTCTTCCGCAAGGCCCAGGGCACCATCCTGACGGCGTTCAGCACCAGCTCGTCCAGCGCGACCTTGCCGGTGGCCATCCGCTGCGCCGAGGACGAACTCGGGGTGCCGAAGGAGGTGTCGAACTTCGTCCTGCCGCTGTCGGCGTCGATGAACCACAACGGGACCGCCCTGTTCGAGGCCGTCACGGTCCTGTTCCTGTGCCAGGTCTTCGGGGTGAACCTCGCCCTCGACCAGCAGCTCGTGGTCCTCGTCCTGTGCATCCTGACGGCGACCGGGATGGCCGGGGTGCCGGGCGGGTCGCTCCCGCTCATCGGCCTCATCCTGGTCCAGTTCGACGTGCCGGCCGGGGCGATCGCCGTCGTCCTGGGCGTCGACCGCATCCTGGACATGTGCCGGACGGCGGTGAACGTGACGGCCGACCTGACGACGGCGGTGTTCGTCGCCCGGGGGCGGGTGGCCCGCGAGTCCGTCCGGGGGCCCGCGCCCCCGGCACCCGTCGGTCGTCACTCCGGGACTTCCGACCCGGCGCCCCACTCTTGAGCCGCGGAGCGGCGACGGCCGGTAGCCGGGGGCGCGAGCCCCTGGTCTTCCCCCGTCCCGGCCGGTGTGTTACCCTCCCCGACCCCGCCCCGCACCCCGGAGACCGCCGCGTTGCCGTCCGCCAAGCGCACCCTGGCCGTCGGGGCGGCCGCCAACTGGGCCGTGTTCGCCGCCTACCTGGCCGTCACCTTCTTCCTCACCCCGTACCTGCTCCGCGGGCTCGGGGCCGACCTGTTCGGGGTGTGGGCGGCGGCCGAGGCGGTGGTCGCGTACTTCACCCTGTTCGACCTCGGGGTGGCCGCCTGCCTGGTCCGGTACGTCGCCAAGTACCACGCGACCGGCGAGCCGGGGGAGCTGAACAAGGTCGTCTCGGCCGGGCTGGCGGTGTTCCTGGCGGCCGCCGGGTGCGTGCTGGTCCTCGGGGCGGGCGTCGTGGCGGTGGTCGGGCCGGGGCTGGAGCGGCGGCTCGGCCGGCCGGCCGACATCGCCCCGTTCATGCTCCTGATGCTCCTGAACGTCGCCCTCACCCTGCCGCTGAGCGTCTTCCCGTCGGTCCTCGACGGCCTCCAGCGGTACACCGCGAAGGCGGCCCTGCGGGTCGTCTTCCTCGGCCTGCGGGCGGCCGGGACGGTCTGGGTGATGGAGACCCGGCCGGGGCTGCTCTGGCTCGGGGTGGTGCAGGTGGCCGCCAACCTGCTCGAACACCTGATCGCCGGGGTGCTGGCGGTCCGGGCCTTGCCCGGGCTGCGGGTCGGGTACGGGCTGGTCGACCGGGCCGCCCTGCGGACCGTCGGCGGGTACAGCCGGGACGCCTTCCTGGCGATGCTGGCCGCCCGGGTGACCAACCAGACCGGGCCGGTGCTGGTCGGGTGGCGGGTCGGGCTGGCGGCCGCCGGGTGGTACGCGAACGCCTTCCGGCTGGTCGAGACCGGGAAGAACGTCCTCCGGTCGGCGACGGCCGCGATGACCCCGGCCGTCAGCGACCGGGAGGCCCGGGGCGACGACGGCGGCGTCCGCCGGGTGTTCCTGGGCGGCACCCGGTGGGTGCTGTACCTGGCCCTGCCGGTCCACCTGGGCATCCTGTTCTTCGGCCGGCCGTTCCTCCGCCGGTGGCTCCCCCCGGACGACGGGTTCCCGGACGACTGCTACCGGGCGGCGGTGATCCTGTCGGCGACGCTCTCGATCGGGGTGGCCCAGTCGGTCGCCTCCCGCATCCTGTTCGGGCTCGGGCGGCTGCGGTTCTTCGCCCGGCTGGCCCTGGCCGAGGCCGGGCTGAACGTCGGGCTGAGCTTCCTGCTGGTCGAGCGGTGGGGGGCCGACGGGGTGGCCGTCGCGGTGGCCGGGCCGAACATCCTCTTCTGCCTCGGGCTGATCGGGTACACGGCCTGGGCGTTGGGCGTGCCGGCCGGCCGGTACGTCCGGGCCGCGTGGCTCCGGCCGCTGGCGGCGTCGCTGGTGCCGGTGGCGGTGTGGTGGTGGCTGACCCCGGCCGAGCCGACCTACGGGGCGATCGCCCTCGGGCTGGCGGCCGGGCTGGTCCCCTACGCGGCGGCCGTCGGGCTGGTGGAGTTCGGCCCGCGGACGGCCGGCCTCCGGCGGGGTAGGATGACCCCCCGCCCGCCGGCCTCGGAGTTACCCGCATGCTCGTCCGCTGCCTGCTCCCGCTCGTAGTGCTCGCCGCCCCGGTCTGGGCGACCGACGACAAGCCGCTGCCGCCGGCCGAGGCCCGCAAGCACGTCGGCAAGGAGATCACCGTCCGGATGAAGGTGGCGTCGGCGAAGGACCGGCTGGAGAAGCGCGGGGAAATCTACCTCGACGCCGAGGAGGACTTCAAGGACGAGAAGAACTTCGCGGTGGTCATCACCCGGAAGGGGGCGGCCAGCCTGAAGGCGGCCGGGATCGCCGACCCGGCCGGTCACTTCAAGGGGAAGACGATCCGGGCGAAGGGGACGGTGAAAGAGGTGCAGGACGTGCCCCGGATCGAGGTCAACAAGGCGGAGCAGATCAAGGCCGAGAAGGACTGACCACCGGGGGACGCACCCATGCTCGGGGCCGTCGTCGGGGATGTGATCGGCTCGGTCCACGAGCGGGCCGGTACCAAGACGAGGGACTTCCCGCTCTTCGTCCGCGAGAGCCGGTTCACCGACGACACGGTATTGTCCGTGGCCGTCGCCGACTGCTTGCTCTCCGGCCGGGACTACGCCGACGCCTTCCACGACTACTACGCGGTCTACCCCGGGGCCGGGTACGGGAAGGCGTTCGTCGAGTGGGCGTCACAGCGGCGGCGGGAGCCGTACGGGAGTTGGGGGAACGGGTCGGCGATGCGGGTCGCCCCGGTCGCGTGGGCGTTCGGGACGCTGGCCGAGGTGGTCCGGGAGGCCGGGCGGACGGCGGCCGTTACCCACGACCACCCGGAGGGCGTCCGCGGGGCCGAGGCCGTGGCCGCGGCGGTTTTCCTGGCCCGGACCGGGCACCCGAAGGACGGCATCCGCGGCCACGTCGAGACGGCATTCGGGTACGATCTGTCGGCCCGCCTGGACGACCTGCGACCGGCCTACCGGTTCGACGTGTCGTGCCAGGGGTCGGTGCCGCAGTCGCTGATCGCCTTCCTCGAATCGGACGGGTACGAGGACGCGGTCCGGAACGCCGTGTCGCTGGGCGGGGACGCGGACACGATGGCCTGCATCGCCGGGGCGGTGGCCGAGGCGTTCTACGGCGGGGTGTCGGCGGCCGTCGCCGAACCGGCCCTGGCCCGGCTGGACGACCGGCTCCGCGGGGTGGTGGAGGCGTTCACGGCCCGGTTCGGGCGGTGACGCGAACGCGCCCGCCCATCACTTCCCGGCGCGGGTGGCGTCGGCCCCGAGCTTGACCACCTTGTCCTTGCCAGCGGCCGCCCACCGGCCGGTCGCCGTCCCGGCCACCGCCATCACCTCGCTCCGCTGCCGGGAGAGCAACCGCACCTCGGCCCCGGACGCCGGGTTCCACGCCCGGGCCGTCTTGTCCGCCCCGCAGCTCAGCAGCTCGCCCCCGGCGAACGCCACCGTGTAGACCGCCCCCTGGTGGCCAGCCAGCTTGCGGAGTTCGTTCCCCGTGGCCGCGTCCCACACCCGGACCGTCCCGTCGGCCGAGGCGCTGGCCAGCGTCCCGCCGTCGGCGTCGAACGCCACCGTGTAGACCTCGGCCGCGTGCCCCTTCAGGGCCCGGACTTCCTTACCGGTGGCCGCATCCCAGACCCGGATGGTGGCGTCCTTCCCGGCCGTCGCCACCGTCTTCCCGTCGGCCGCGAACGCCACCGTGTAGACCTCGCCCTTGTGGCCGCGGAACCGGCACCGCTCGGTCCCCGTCTCGGCATCCCACACCGCGGCCGTCTGGTCTGCACTGGCCGACGCCAGCCACTTCCCGTCCCGGCTGACCGCCACCCCGGCGACCCAGTTCCCGTGGGCCTTGATCGTCCGCACGGCCCCGCCGGTCGTCGGGTCCCAGAGCCGGACCGTCCCGTCCGCCCCGGCCGAGGCGAGCCGCTTGCCGTCCGGGGCGAAGGCCACCCGCAAGATGTCCGAATCGTGCCCCTTCAGCGCCCGGACCTGCTCCCCGCTTTCGGTGTCCCACAGGGCGACCGTCTTGTCCTTGCTGGCCGAGGCCAGGAGCTTGCCGTCCGGCGAGAAGGCCAGGGAGAAGACCTCGGCCTTGTGGCCGTCGAGGTCGGCGGTTTTGCCGGAATCGGCGGCCGCGGGGAGGCCGAGGAGCAGCCCGGCGGTGACGGCCAGCGGGGCGGTGAAGGCGGCGGATGTCATGGGTGTGAGCCCTTGTGGTCCTGGGCCGGCCGGTACCGATCAGGGCAATTCGTGTGCCCGGCGGCCGGGAAGAATTCCGCGCGAACCCGAAGGCCGGTTGCGCTGTCCGCGCCAGTACCGCCCGAGGGCGACGCCATGGCGTCCGACAAGCAGAAGCGGAAGGCGGCCAAGAAGCCCCGGCCGGCCGGGGTGTCGTTCCGCCATCCGGACGGCGACCGCCGGCACCGCGGCGGCATGACCGCCGACCAGGCCGCCCGCGACAAGCAGGCCCGGCAGATGTTCGTCGACGGCATCCCCATCGAGCTGCCGCCGAGGGAGTCCCGACGCACCGGCACCACCCGCCGGAAGCCGTCCGCCGACGGCATCCCCGAGGACCCGCCGCCGGAGGTGGGGTAGAGAGGGGGCGGCTGGTATGATGGACCCGGGAGTGGACCGGCCCCGCCACCCACCGGGCAGGTATGAACAGCCCGCACGCCCTCGACCACGTCTGCGACCTGATCCCGGACGGGGCCGTCTACCAGTGCTCCGGCCCGGCCGACCGCCCGCCGACCGCGTTCACCTACATCAGCGGCGGGGTGACGGCCCTGTTCGGGCTGACCCCGGACGAGGTGTACGCCGACGCGGACCGGTTCTTCCGGCTGATCCACCCGGACGACCTCCCCCGCCTGATGGAGACGGCCTACGACGCCATCCGGGCCGGCCGGCCGTTCGACCTCCGGTTCCGTCAGCACCACGTCGACGGGACCGTCCGGCTGGTGAACAACCGGTGCCGGGGCGAGTTCGGGCCGGACGGCCGGGTGTACTGGAACGGGGTGGTGGTGGACGTGACCGACCGGGAGCGGCTGGCGGCCGAGCTGGGGGACCGGAACGCCGAGCTGGAGCGGGCCGACGCCGACCTCCGGGCGGCCGTCGCCCGGGTCCGGGAGCTGGAGGCCGGGATCGTCACCATGTGCGCCTGGACCCGGACGATCAAGATGGACGGCCGGTGGGTCCCGGTCGAGGAGTTCCTCCTGACCAAGTTCGGGCTGCGGGTCACCCACGGGATTTCGGACGACGCCCGGCGGCGGGTCGAGGCCGAGCTGCGGGCCACCCGGGACGGCCCTTCCGCCTGACCGCCGGGCCGGGTACGATGGGGCCGCCACTCGCCGGAGGCCAAGTCATGCCCCGCCTGCTCGCCGTCCTCGTGGTGCCGGTCGTGCTCGCCGCCGCCCCGGCCGCCCCGGTCCCCGAGCACATCCGGGAGGCGGCCGGCCCCTACTACCCCACGGCCGTCGGCACCAAGCTCGTCTACGCGCTGACCACCGGCGAGGTCGCGGACGTCGTCACGGCGGTCGAGCGGGTCCCCGGCGGGCTGCTGGTGACGACCAGGACCTGCTGGCCGGACGGGACGGAGGTGGCGCGGGGGACGGTCAGGGTGACGGCCAAGGGGTTGTTCGAGGTCGCGGAGGGGGGTCAGGAGCACGACCCGCCCCGGTGCCTGTTGGAACTGCCCTCGCGGGCCGGCCGCCAGTGGGACCTGCTCCGGATCGGACGCGACGGCCGGATCGATCACCAGTTCGCGGTGACGGCCGGCGGGATCGAGGAGGTCGAGGTCCCGGCCGGCCGGTTCCGCGCGGCCCGGGTGGACGCCGAGTGCTGGGGCGTTCCGATCACGTGCTGGTACGCCCCGAAGGTCGGGCTGGTGAGGATGGACCTGAGCGGGGGCACCGGACGGGCACTCAAGTCGGTCACGCCCGGGAAGCCGTGACCTGAGGCGGACCCTTCCGCCTGACCGCCGGGCCGGGTACGATGGGGCCGCCACTCGCCGGAGGCCAAGTCATGCCCCGCCTGCTCGCCGTCCTCGTGGTCCCGGCGGCCGTCCTCGCCGCGGCCCCGGCCGCCCCGGTCCCGAAAGACCGGCTCCTCGCCGCCGACTCCTACTACCCCACCGTCGTGGGCACCAAGCTCGTCTACGACATCGGCGGGGGCGAGGAGACCCGGGTGGTCACGGCCGTCGAGCGGGTCGAGGGCGGGACGCTGGTGACCACCGAGCACCTCCAGCCCGACGGCACCAAGACCCCGCACATGAAGGTGAGGGTGACGGCCAAGGGGCTGTTCCTGGCCGAGGAGGTGGGCGGGGCCTACGACCCGCCGTGGTGCATCCTGGAGCTGCCGCCGAAGGCCGGGTCGAAGTGGGACACCATCAGCGGCGGGCGGGCCCAGGTGACGGGGTCGATGACGGCCCACGGCGTCGAGGAGGTCGAGGTCCCGGCCGGGACGTTCCGGGCCGCCCGGGTCGACTGGGAGCTGTCCCCGAACAACGTCGTGAGTTACTGGTACGCCCCGAAGGCCGGGCTGGTGAAGATGACCACCGGCGGGGCACCGGTGGTGCTCAAGTCGTTCACCACCGGCAAGCCGTGACGGCCGGGGTCACGGGTCACGGCCGCACCATGACCCGGGGCTGTCGCCCCGGGTCGTGTGGCAACCGGGCGGCCGGTCCTACTTCTCGACGGCGGCGACGGCCAGCTCCTGGAGCTTCTGGCGGAACACCGAGGCGTCGCCGTTGGGCAGCCCGGTCCGCTGGATCATCAGGATGACGAACAGGTCCCGCTTCGGGTCGACCCAGGCCTGGGTGCCGAACGCCCCGCCGTGGCCAAAAGTGCCCGGCGACATTACGGCGGTGACGCCCTTCGGCTCCTTCACCACCGCCCACCCGTACCCGAAGCTCATCCCGTCCACGAACCCGGTGTTGATGTCGCCGGTCTGGGTCCGGGTCATCTCGGCCACGGCCTTCTCGCTGAGGATGCGCTTGCCGTCCAGCTCCCCCTTGTTGAGCATCATCCGGCAGAGCTTGGCGTAGTCGGCCCCGGACGAGATCAGCCCGCCGGCCGGGATCGGGTGCTTGGGGTTGGCCGGCAGCCCGATCAGCGAGAACCCAGCCGGGGTCAGCGGCCCGTCCTTTTTCCGGTCGTAGGTGATCGCCAGCCGCTTCATCTGCTCGGGGGTCGGGTAGAAGGCGGTGTCGGCCATGCCGAGGGGGTCGAACACCCGCTTCTTCAGGAAGTCCTCGTACTTCTCGCCCGAGGCGACCTCGATTACCCGGCCGAGGGTGTCGATCCCAGGGTTCGAGTACGACCACTTGGTCCCCGGCTCGAACTTGAGCGGCTGCAGGGCCGACGCCAGGGCGGTCTCGGCCAGCGTCCGGTTCCGCTTGGCGTACACGTCGTTCACCCCGACCGGGTACTCGCTCAGCCCGCCGGTGTGGGTCAAGAGGTCGCGGAGCTTGACCTGCCGGGGCGACGGGCGAAGATCGGTCCGCTGGTTGGTCTTCTTGCCCGCCTTGTCCACATTGAAGTGTTCGATCGGGATCATCTGGTTGGTGAACTCCGGCAGGTGCTTGGCCACATCGTCGTCCGGGCTCAGCTTCCCCTCGTCGGCCAGGATCGTGATGCCGATGGCCGTGACCGGCTTGGTCATCGAGGCGATCCGGAACAGGGTGTCCTTCTTCATCTCGTCTTTGGTGGCCAAGTCGCGGGACCCGACGGCCTCGTGGTGGACGACGCCGTCCTTCCGGCCGACCACGGTGACGGCCCCGGCCAGGTCGCCGGAATCGACGAACGCCTGCATGGCCGGGGTGATGGCGGCCAGCTTCGCCGGGTCGGCCGGCTGTTGGGCCGGGGCGACGGCAGGAATGAGGACCAGTAGGCCGAGGGGCAGGACGCGGGAGAGCATGGGTTACTCCGGGGGTCGAGCCTTGGCAGGGTGTGTCGAGCGGACCGTCCGCGGTCCGCGAGACGCACCACGGGAAGGATGGTGCGTCTCGCCGGGCCGCCGGCCCGGCGAGACGCACCCTACGAAACCGGCACGTTACCTCAAGAACCCGTGCAGGTAGACATCCTCGCCCGACGGGGCGGCGGTGAACTCGGCCGCGGCGAGGGCGTCGGCCATCCGCAAGGCCCCACGGCCGCCGACCGGCGACGGCCCGGACCCGCCGACCAGCTTCGGGGCGACGAAGACGTGCAGCTCGTCGGCCGCCCGGGCGTCCAGGAACGCCCCGTGGACCCCGGCCCCGCCCTCGACGAGGATGTTGGTCATCCGCCGCCGGCCGAGGTCGGACAGCACCGCGTCAACGGACAGCTCACCCTCGCCCGGCGGGAGCGGCACCACCTCGCAGCCGTCGTCCGCCCAGCCGGTCAGCTTCGCGTCGTTCCCGGCGGCGGCGAAGACGATCACCGGCACCTCCCGGGCGGTCGCCCGGAGCTGGCACCGCTCGGGCAGGTCGCCCGACGCCGACAGCACCACCCGGGCGGCGACCCGCGGGCCGGGCGGCCGGGCGGTCAGCAGCGGATCGTCGGCCACGACCGTCCCCCGGCCGACGACAACGGCATCCACCCGGCCCCGCAGTTCGTGGACCCGCCGCCGCGACTCCTCCCCGCTAATCCACTTGGAATCGCCGGCCGCGGTGGCGATCTTCCCGTCGAGCGTCATGGCCCACTTCAGGTGGACCCACGGCCGGCCGGTCCGCAGGAGCTTCAGGTACGGGTCGTTCAGCCGCCGGGCCTCGGCTTCGAGCAGCCCGACCTCGACCTCGACGCCGGCCTCGCGGAGCAGCCGGACCCCGCCGCCGGCGACCTTCGGGAACGGGTCGGCCATCGCCGCCACCACCCGCCGGACGCCCGACTGCAACACAGCGTCGGTACACGGCGGGGTTTTGCCCCAGTGGCAGCACGGCTCCAGGGTGACGATCAGGGTGCCGCCGCGGGCCGCCTCGCCGGCCGCCGCGAGGGCGTGGACCTCGGCGTGCGGCCCGCCGAACCGCTCGTGGTAGCCCTCCCCGACGGCCCGGCCGGCGGCGTCCAGCACCACCGCCCCGACCAGCGGGTTCGGCTCGACGTGCCCACGGCCCCGGGCGGCGAGGAGGAGGGCGTACCGCATGTGGGGTTCGAGCGGGTCCACGGCGGTCCCCGGGTCGGAGCAAAAAAATCCGCCGGCTTCTGCGAACCACTCTCCAGGCCCGGCGTCTATGAAGTGTACGACGCGACGGAGCACCGCTCACCCGAGGGGATCATGGCCGGCCGGCATCGGGGACTGGAACTGCGGCTTGCGGACGGTGACGGGTAGCCCCCGGCGGCCAGCGATGGCACACGCGCCGGCCGGGGGTTGCAAAACCTCCGGCCGGTTCCGTTTGATCGATATCGCGCTCGTGATGTAGTGGCAGCCTACCGCCTTGCCAAGGCGGACGGGCGGGTTCGACTCCCGCCGAGCGCTCTGCCCGAAGTACGCCCATGTGGAGCAGCCCGGAGTGCTCGCCGCCCTGTCACGGCGGAGGTCGCGGGTTCAAATCCCGCTATGGGCGCCTGCAAATTCGGAGCGCGGAATTCGGATTGCGGATTGAATGCAGGGGACCCGGTTTGAAGTCCGCATTCCGAACTCCGCATTCCGCATTCGAGGGGAAGGCCCGTTCGTCTAGCGGATCAGGACGGCAGGTTCTCATCCTGCAAACGGGGGTTCGATTCCCCCACGGGTCGCTGACGGGTGACATTGCGGGCGGGCGGGTGCCCGGCCGGGTCTCATAAGCCTGGCCTCCGGGTTCGAGTCCCGGGCTCCGCAACTCCGGCCGGTCGGACCGGCCGGGCACGGCCTGGTGGTGGAATGGCAGACACGTCGGTTTCAGAAACCGATGCCGCACAGGCGTGAGGGTTCAACTCCCTCCCGGGCCACTGACAAACGGGACCGCTCGCGGGCGAGGGCTGGACCTTGCAAGTCCGGCCACGGGGTTCGACTCCCCGCGGCTCCACTGACACCCCGGTGGTCCAACGGACAGGGCGCCACCCTCCGAAGGTGGAAGTCCAGGTTCGATTCCTGGCCGGGGTACTGACGCCGTCCGTGGTGTAACGGTCCGCACGCGGCTCTGTGGCAGCCGAGGCGAGGGGTTCGACTCCCCCCGGACGGCCTGACAACTCGACACACAGGGGGATGCTCCTGGGAGAGCACGCGGCCTCCAAAACCGCCCCACAGGGTTCGAATCCTTGTCCCCCTGCTCCCGCCCTGACCACCTCCTTCCGCCCGTCGCCATGCACGCTGGCACGATGGTGCCCGATTTCGCTGGCACGAAGCCACGGGCGTTGCTATAACCACTTTCCCGAAAGGACCCGGCCCCGCACCCGTAGGACCCGGCACGCCCGGGCCGCCGCCCCATGATCGCCTTCCCCGCCGCGAAGGAGGCCGCCCGGCTGTTGGCCGCCGTCGCCGAGCCCACCCGGCTGCGGGTGTTCGTCCGGCTGGCCGGCGGCCCGGCCCACGTCGGCGAGCTGGCCAAGCTGGTCGGGGTGCCGATGGTCAACATGTCCCACCACCTCGGGGTGATGCGGCTGGCCGGGCTGTTGGAGGACGAGAAGCACGGCCGGCGGGTGGTGTACTGCCTCCGCCCCGGGGCCACCGCCGCCCCCGGGCCGGACGAGCTGGCCGTCGTCTGCGCCGGGCCGTACCGGCTGGCGGTCAAGCGGGACCCGACCCCGCCGCCCCGCCCGACCCCCCGGCGGGCCGCCCGGAAGGCCCGGTCGGCCGGCTGACCGGCCGTATCATGCCCCCATGCACGACGGCGGACGGACACCGGGGGCTCACGCCCCCGGCTCGCCCAGACCCCGGACCGCCCGCCGGGTCCTGGCCCTCGCCCTCCCGGCCCTCGCCCAGCAGTACCTCCACCTCGTCGTCCGCCTCTCGGACCAGTACCTGGCCGACCGGTTCCCGCTCCCCGACCCGGCCGCCCGCGGCGACTACCTGGCGGCCCTGACCACCGCCGGCTACCTGTACTGGTTCGTCTCCAGCTACACGGTCCTGGTGAGCGTCGGCAGCACGGCCCTGGTCGCCCGGTTCGTCGGGGCCGGGGACTGGGCCCTCGCCCGCCGGGCCACCGCCCAGTCGGTGCTCCTGGCCGTCGCCTTCGGCGTCATCGGTACGGTCGCCGCCCTGCTCGGGCTGCCGGCCCTGATCGCCGCCCTGCGGCTCTCGGGTGACGCCGCCGACTCCTGCGTCCGGTTCCTCACCCCGCTGGCGGTCCTCCTGCCGTTCCAGATCACCGAGGCGGCGTGCGTGGCCGCCCTGGCCGGGGCCGGCGACACCCGGACCGGGCTGAAGGTGTTGGGCGGCGTGGCCGTCCTGAACGTGCCGCTGGCCTGGGGCCTGTGCTTCGGGATCGGGCCGGTCCCCGGGCTCGGGTTCCCGGGCATCGCCCTCGGGACCGGGCTGAGCCACGCCGTCGGCTGTGTCGCGGTGCTGATCCTGCTCGCCCGCGGCCGGTCGGGGCTCTTGCTGAAGCTGGCCGACCTCGCCCCGGACCGCGACCTGCTCTACCGGCTCCTGCGGGTCAGCGTCCCGGCCGGGCTGGACAGCCTGTCGGTGGCCGTCTGCCAGTTGTGGTTCCTGAGCCTGGTGAACCGGCTCGGGGCGGTGGCCGCGGCCGCCCACGGGATCGCCCTCCAGTGGGAGGCCCTGGCGTACCTGGCCGGGGGGGCGATGGGCACCGCGGCGATGACCCTGGTGGGCCAGAGCCTCGGGGCCCGGGAGCCGCACCGGGCGGCCCGGGCCGGGTGGGTGTCGCTGGCCCTGGCGGCGGCCGTGATGTGCGGGATGGGCGTGGTGTTCGTCGTCCTGGCCGGGCCGATGGTGCGGCTGTTCTGCCACGAGGCCGACCTGGCCCCGGTGGTCGGGGCGGGGGTGCCGGTGCTGCGGCTGATCGCGGCGGCGATGCCGGCCCTGGCCGCCCAGATCGTGTTCACCTACGCCCTCCGCGGGGCCGGCGACACCCGGGTCCCGGTGCTGTTCAGTTGGACCGGGTTCCTGGGCGTCCGCATCCCGCTGGCGTACCTCTTGACCGGTCCGGCGGTCGACCTGGGGCCGCTGGGCACCTTGCCCGGGGCCGACCTCGGGCTGTTCGGGGCGTGGGTGGCGATGGTGGCCGACATCTGGGTCCGGGGGGTGTTCTTCACCCTCCGGTTCGCCGGCGGGCGGTGGAAGGGGATCGAGGTGTAAGGCGGGAACCGTACCGATCCCTTCCCCCTTGTCATTCGAGGCCATCAGCCTCTCCGACTGAACCAACGCCCTGATGTGACTTCCGACCGCATCGTCCTGACTGGGGTTGGGCGGGATTTCTCTTGCTCCCGACGGTCATACCGGGTGAAATTTCTGCATAACCTTCGGCGGACCGTGCGGTTGAGCGACATCGTTGGGTGCGAGCACCACTACTGGGCGTGAGGTCGATCAATGCCCCCGGCGGATTCCCAGTGGTACTACTCCGTCGGCGGCCAGCGTTTCGGCCCCGTACCCGCGTCTGAGTTGAAGAGCCTCGCCACTGCCGGCAAACTTGCCGGCGGTGATCTGGTGTGGAAGGAAGGGATGACCGACTGGGCGCCGGCCAAGAAAGTGAAAGGGCTGATACCGCCGCCAGGACCGAGTGGTCCGCCACCTCTGCCCCAGGTCGGGCTGCCCGAGGCCCCGCTCGACCTCCCGCCGGATGACCGACTCGAAGGGAGTGGGTCGATGCGACCCGCTCGCTCGTTGGAACGGCGGGATGCGGAACTCGAATTGACTCAATCCCGACCAGATGCATCGCCCCCGCTGATCGCCGGCCTGCACCGCCAACGGTTCGGTGTTGTGGTGGCGGCCGGTGCCGGCATGCTGGCGACGTTTCTACCTTGGTTTCACGCGCCGATCGTTGGTGCCGTCTACGGAGCCGCCGGCCCCGGGTGGAAAACGTTGGTTCTGTTCACCCCGGCCGTGATCCTGGCGTTGGTGGGCGACCAGACGCGAGCGGTCGTCGGCATCCGGCGGCTCGGGGCGGTCATCCCGGCTGGCATCGCCACGCTAATCGGACTGCGCATGTTGGCAAATATAAGTTCTCGCAAAGGCAGGATCGAGCGCGGCGACTCGTGGGAAGCAATGACAGAACTGATGGGCGGGGTCCAGCCCGGCGCCGGTCTTTATCTGCTCGTTATCGCCGGGATTGCGTTGGTCGCGTTCGCGTGGCTGCTGGCCCGGCCCTCGACGAGCCGGCGCACCAGATCGTAGCCGGAACACCATCGAACTCATCCTCACAGGCTCGGGCCGGGGAAGGCATCGACGACTCTGCCCCGGCCGCCCAAACCAAACTGAGGTGCTACCGGGCCGCGACCGCGCTTGACAGATTCCCACGCCGGCCGATCATGGTCGGGTGGCCGGCGAGCGGTCCCGGGCTACCGCCCTCGCACGGCTCGGCGGAGACCTGAACGGAATCCGAAGAGGGGCGGATGGCGTCGCAAGGTGGGTCGGGGGCGGACATCCGCGAGCTGGTCATCACCCGCGGGTTCGCGGCCGCCCGGGACGCGGTGTTCCGGGCCTGGACGGAGGCCGGCCGGGTGGCCCGGTGGTTCGGCCCGCGCGGGTTCGCTACCGTCGTCGACGCCTGGGACGCCCGGCCCGGCGGCCCGATCCGGGCGGCGATGGTCGCCCCGGACGGGACGGCCATCCCGATGGGCGGCGAGTTCCACGAGGTCGTCCCGGGCGACCGGCTGGTGTTCACCACCACCGCCTTCCCGGACGAGTCGGGCCGGCCGCAGTTGGAGGTCCGCGGGACGGCCGCGTTCGCCGACCGGGACGGGAAGACGGTGGTGACCCTCCGGGCCGAGGTGGTGCGGGCGACGCCGGCGGTGGCCGGGTCGCTGGCCGGGATGGAGGAGGGGTGGAACCAGAGCCTCGACAAGCTGGCCGAGGAGCTGGCCCGGGGGTGACGGCCGGGGCGCGGTTGCCGGCCGGACGGCGGCGTGCGATGATGGATCGACAGACAACGGTAGTGGCTGCAGAGGCGTGTCATGGCGATCGACTTCACCGGGACCAACTCCGAGAAGGTGGACAAGGTGGTCGGGGCCGTGGTCGAGCTGCGGACGACCGTGCGGCTCTGCCTGGCGGCGGTCGGGCTCGGGCTGCCGTTGGTCATCGGGTCGCTCACCTTCCTGGTCGCTCAGTCGTTCAGCACGGCCGCCAAAGTCGACCGGCTCGGCGACCGGATCGACCACCTGGAGCAGCGGCTCAGCAAGCCGTAGGGCCGCGTGGGCGAGGGGCGAGGGATGGGGCTGGACCTGCACGTCCGGGACGCGACCCGGGCCGACCTGCCCGCGGTCGTGGACATCTACAACCAGTCGATCCCCGGCGGGTGGTCGACGGCCGACACCGCACCGGTTTCGGTTGAGAGCCGGGAGGGGTGGTTCGCCCAGTTCGACCCGGCCCGCCGGCCGCTCTGGGTGGCCGAGGAAGACGGCCGGATCATCGCCTGGGTCGGGCTGACCTCGTTCTACGCCGGCCGCCCGGCCTACGCCGCCACCGCCGAGGTCAGTACCTACGTGGCCACCGCCCACCACCGGCGGGGGGTCGGGCTGTTCCTGAAGCGGCGGATGATCGAGCACTGCCCGCGGCTCGGGGTAACGACTCTGGTGAGTATGCACTTCGACCACAACGAGGCGACCCGCCGGATGAACGCCCGGCTCGGGTTCGAGCCGGCCGGCCACCTGCCCGAGATCGCCGTCGTCGGCGGGGCCCGGCGGGGGCTGCTCATCTCCCTCCTCCGCATCCCACCGGCCGAGGGGTAGGGGCGGGTCGTGAACCGGTCCCGTAGGGTGGGTCGAGCGTCCCGCCAGGGACGCGACGGCCCACCATCGCCTACCGCGTGGTGGGCCGTCGCGGTCCGAACACGGACCGCTCGACCCACCCTACCGAACCCCGGTCGGCCCGGTTCCTTGACGCGGTCGGAACCGGGCCGTAAAGATGACAATTCTGATACCACCGGACCGTCGGGCCGTCCGACCGCCGGCGGCCCGACCCGCCTCCACCCCCACGGATCGTGTTTGCCGACCCCGATGCACTTGGGGCCGGCCCGCGTCGTCACCCAGGGACGTCCCCGATGACCCCCGACCCGACCCAGAACCCCACCCAGGACCCGACCCCGCCCGGCCCGACCATCCCCGAGCCGACCCCCGGGCCGTCCATCCCCACCGAGGAGCCCCCGGGCCTGTTCCCGCCGCCGGCCCCGGACAACCCCACCCCGCCGACCCCCCCCACCCCCCTCACCCCCCACCCGG
>JAIEQO010000973.1 GCA_019747655.1 Gemmataceae bacterium
CGGCGGGTTGGCCCCGGCCGGCAGCCCGGAGTACACCGCCGCCCCGACCGCCGCGAGGACCGCGGCGGCCACCAGACAGTAGGATGTTCTCATAGTGCCGGCCGCCATACCCGCCCGGCCGGGCGGAATCAAGGGATAAAGAGACCCCACCCCCCGGCCCCCTCCCCCGCAGGGAGAGGGGGAGAAAACCAACGGCCATCGTTCTTCCTCCCCTCTCCGTTGCGGGGAGGGGGCCGGGGGGAGGGGTCCTTTCGCCGGAAGACCGACCATGAAAGCCGAGGTCCTGTCGATCGGCAGCGAGATCACCAGCGGCCAGAACCTCGACACCAACAGCCAGTGGCTCAGCCGCCGGTTGGCCGAGGCCGGCATCCCGGTCGGGTTCCACACCACCGTGGCCGACGACCTGGCCGACAACATCCAGTGCTTCCGGATCGCCTGCGACCGGGCCGACCTCGTCGTCTCCACCGGCGGGCTCGGCCCGACCCTCGACGACCTGACCCGCGAGGCCCTGGCCGCCGTCGCCGGGGTCGGGCTGGAGGAGGACGCCGACTCGCTCGAACACATCCGCGGGCTGTTCGCCGCCCGCGGCCGGGTGATGCCCGACCGGAACCGGGTGCAGGCCCTTTTCCCGCAGGGGGCCGAGCCGATCCCCAACCCGGTCGGGACCGCACCCGGCATCTGGATGCGGATCGGCCGGGCCACCGTCGTCGCCATGCCCGGGGTGCCGTCGGAAATGGTCCGCATGTTCGGCGAACAGGTCCTGCCGCGGCTGACGGCGGCCGGGCTCGGCGGCGGGGTCTTCCTCCAGCGGAAGGTCAACACCTTCGGCTGGGGCGAGTCGCAGGTCGAGCAGAAGCTCTCCGACCTGACCCGCCGGGGCCACGTCCCGGAGGTCGGCATCACCGCCAGCGACGCGACCATCTCCCTACGCATCCTGGCCCGGGCCGCGAGCCGCGAGGAGGCCCTGGCCCAGATCGCCCCGGTCGAGGCGACCATCCGCGACCGGCTCGGCGAGCTGGTCTACGGCACCGAGGACGAGGAGTTGCAGGACGTGGTGGTCCGGCTGCTGAAGGAGAAGGGCCTGACGCTGGCCGCGGCCGAGAGCATCACCGGCGGGCTGGTGGCCCACCGGGTCTGCCTGGTGCCGGGGGCGAGCGACGTGTTCCGGGGCGGGGTGGTGGCCTACACCGACGAGGCGAAGGCCCGGGAGCTGGGGGTGCCGCGGGAGCTGCTGGGGCGGTTCGGGGCGGTGAGCGAGCCGGTCGCCCGGGCGATGGCCGAGGGGGTGATGAGGCGGTTCGGCACGGACCTCGGGGTCTCGACGACGGGCTACGCCGGCCCCGCCGGCGGAACCGACGCCGACCCGGTCGGGACGGCTTACGTCGCCCTGGCCCACCCGACTGGGACCGAGGTGGCCCGGCACGGCTGGCTCGGGACCCGGGCCGAGGTGATGAGCCGGACGGCCAAGCTGGCCCTGAACCTGGCCCGGCTGCGTCTTATGAATGGTGCATGACGAGGGCCGTGATGTCCGCGAAAAATTCCCCGAACGTTCATCGGAGGCCGCCCATGCCCCGGACCACATTGGCGCTCTTGCTCGTCGGCCTCCTCGCCGCGTCGCCGGCCAGGGCCCAGCCCCCGAGCCCGGCCGCCGAGTACGACTTCGTCGGCCGGCCGCGGGTGGTCGTCCTGTCCGACATCGGGAACGAGCCGGACGACCAGATGTCGTTCGTCCGGCTGCTGCTGTACTCGAACGAACTCGACCTGGAGGGTCTGGTCGCCACCACCTCGACCTGGCAGAAGAACCGGACGCAGCCGGAGACGATGCGGAAGCTGGTCGCCGCCTACGGGGAGGTTCGGCCGAACCTCCTGAAGCACGCCGCCGGGTGGCCGGAGGCCGAGGCCCTGGCCAAACTGGTCGTGGCTGGCCAGCCCGGGTACGGGATGGCGGCGGTCGGCCCGGACAAGCTGTCCCCGGGGGCCGAGCTGGTCGTGAGGGCCGCCGACCGGGACGACCCCCGGCCGCTCTGGGTGTCGGTCTGGGGCGGGGCCAACACCCTGGCCCAGGCCCTCCACCACGTCCGGGCCACCCGTCCGCCGGCCGAGGTGGAGAAGTTCGTCCGCAAGCTCCGGGTATACTCCATCTCCGACCAGGACGACGCCGGCCCGTGGGCCCGCCGGGAGTTCCCAGGCCTGTTCTGCGTGGTGAAGCCGAGCCCCCCGGACGCCGGGGAGTACGCCTCCGCCACCTGGACCGGGATCAGCGGGGACGTGTTCTACCGGAACGGCCAGGGGGCCGACGGCACCACCGTGACGAACGACTGGCTCGACACGCACGTCCGGTCCAAAGGCCCGCTCGGCAAGCTCTACCCGCGGTTCGAGTTCATCATGGAGGGCGACACCCCGGCGTTCCTCGGGCTGACGGCCAACGGGCTGGAGAGCTTCCGCAGCCCGAGCTGGGGCGGGTGGGGCGGGCGGTACGTCTACCGCCGACCGTACGGCGAGACGCGGCCGATCTGGACCCAGGGCGGGGACGTGTCCCCGCGGGTGACATCGCAGGACGAGGTGGCGGGTGCGGACGGCAAAAGTTACCTGTCCGACCAGGCGACCGTGTGGCGGTGGCGGACGGCCTTCCAGCACGACTTCGCGGCCCGGATGGCGTGGACGGTCGAGCCGTTCGACCGGGCCAACCACCCCCCGGCGCTGGTGGTGAACGGGGCGGCCGGGACCGGGGTGGTCCGGCTGGACGCGCGGGTCGGCGAGGCGGTGACGCTGGACGCGGCCGGTAGCCGGGACCCGGACGGGCACAAGTTGGGCTACCGGTGGTTCCACTACCCGGAGGCCGGGTTCGTCCCGGGGGCGGCCCTGGCGGCGGTGGCGGTCGCCGGGGCCGACGCCCCGAAGGCGACCGTCACGCCCACGGCGGCGGCCCGGCCGGGGTGGCGGGGCGGGCCGCGGGCGACCGCGACCGGGGTGGCCCACGTCATCCTGGCCGTGACGGACGACGGGTCGCCGCCGCTCACCTCGTACCGGCGGGTGATCCTGACCGTCCGACCCGGGCCGCCCGCCGGGAAATGAGCCGCCGGGCCGGATGCGGTGTCCGCGCGCCGACCGCCGACGCCACGTTGACCCGCGAATCGGAATGGCCGTCGGGATGGGGCGGCGGGAATCCGCGAATCAGTCGACCGCCGGGCGGGACCGGGGCAGCCGCTCCTCGCCGGCGTAGACCGGCCGCCGGGCCCGCAGCCGCTCGATGTCCCGCCGGTCGATCGGCCGGGTGAACTCGCGGGGGTGGGGCAGCCCGGCCTCGGCCGCCACCTCCTCGTCCGACAGGGGCCGGTCGTGGCGGCCGTTGGCGAGCAGGTCCCGGCTGTACACGGTGACGCCCAGCACCGCCGCGCACGCGACGGCGGCCACCCCGGTCGCCGCCCGCCGGCTCCGCCCGGCCAGCACCACCACCGCCCCGGCCACCACCAGCACCGCCGCCGCCTTGTACGCCGCCAGCCCGACCCACCCGTACTGTTCCAGCCACCGCCCGGCCACCGGGTTGGACTCGTACACCGCCCCGCCCCCGGTCTCGATCAGGGCGTAGGTCTGAACGAAGTCGGTGGCGCTCAGGGCCACGAACACGGCCAGCCCGGCGAGCCAGAGGCGGTTGCTGCGGAACACGGGACCGTCCCCCACGCGGCGCCCGGTCGGGCGGCCGCCGCTGATACCGGATTCGCTCCGGCCGGTGTGCGATTTCGCACCAACCTTTGGAGGGCGTCCGACCCCCAACGGGTGCATTCTGCCGCAGCCTAGACCCGGGCCGCGGTGAGTGCAAACCCTATACCCGATTTCCCGGCGGCGGGGAAGAGGTCTGTCGGCCGGCGAACGAAAATTCCCCCGCCGGCTCCCACGGCCCGCCCCGATACCGCCACAGCAACAGGCGGTCGCCCCGGCCCTCGAACGGCACCCACCCGGCCGCCAGCTCCGCGTACAAGGCCCGGGCGGCGGTCGGGTCGGCCTTGTTCTGGACGGTCGCGTGCGGCCGGTACGGCTGCCGGTCCTGCGGGGTCAGCCAGGAGGCCATGCCGGCGGCCAACCGGTTCCGGACGCGGATCAACTCCGGGGCCTCGACCTCGACCGCCACCCCCTTCCCCAGGAATCGGACCCGGGGGAAGAGCACGGACACCGGCGGGGTGCCATCACAGACATCCTGAAGCCGGCCGGAAACGGCCAACTCTTCCTCGCCGGGGAGGTGGTGGAACAGGGTGACGTGGGCCGGGACGAGGTTCCGGCCCGGCGGGAAGTGTCGCCGGCGGAGGGCGTCGAGCACGGCGAACGTCGCCGGGTCGAGCCCGAGGGTCACGATCAGCGGGTCGGCCATGTCCGGCCCCACGCGAACTTCGCGCCGATTTCTCCGGTCCTACGGCTTCTGGGGTTGGCAGCGGACGGAATCCGAGCTACAGTCCTAGCGCCTTCGCGGTGTTGTCGGGTTGTGACGGTGGGGCGGCGGACGACGCCTCCCCGCCGCGAGCGAACCCGGCCCCCGCGCCGCAGCAGTGCTGGGGACCGTCGGAACGGGGCGGGTCGCCGGGTCGAACCGGTGCCGGCCGCCCCCGCCCGGCGGCCCCGGTCGGCGGGGAAAGCCCCGCCGCACCCACACCTCGGATAGGCACGACGGGCCCGGGCTTGTTCCCGGGCCCTGTTGCTTTCCCGGCGCCACCCGCGCCTACTTCTTGCGGACCAGCTTCATCACCGCGCAGTGGTCGTCGGCCGGCTTGCCGCCGACCCACGCCACCCCGGCCACCTCGATGTGGTCGTCGTCCACGAACGTCAGCGTCCCCTCGTACATGTGCGGGTCCTTGGCCGGGTCCAGGTTGGTCCCGCCGGCGAACCGCCAGCGGATCTGGTTCGCCGGGGACTTCGGGTCGGCCTTCAGCCGCGGCTGGTTGCCGACCGCGCAGTAGTGGGTCATCACCAGGTCGGCCCCGTCCCGGTGGTAGACCGACACCATCTCCTGCGGCTCGCCGGGGAACAGGGTCTCGTGGACCACCGCCCCGCCGCCGGTGATCTTGACGACCGACACCACCTTGTCGGTCGGCTTGCCGTCCTTGTCGGCCTCGACCCAGGTGCCGGCCAGCTTCTTCAGCCGCTCCAGCCCGGGGTGGGTGGCGGCCGCGGCCGGGGTCTGGTTCGGGGCTTCGGCGGCGGCCCCGGCCGCGAGGGCGGCCGCCATCAGGCCGCCGGCCAGCAGTCGTCGGATCATCTCGGTCTCCACATGGCGTCAGGGCGGGGCCGTCCGCCGCCCGCGGCGGGGACATGTACCTCCGTTCCGTATCGGCCCCGGGCGGCCCGGGCTTGAGCGTTCCCGCCCCGTCCCCTCCGGGATGACGGCCGACCCCCGGCCGGGTAGGATGGTGCCGCCCGTGCCGACATTCCGGATGCCCCATGCGGCTCCTGCCCGTCCTGCTGCTCGTAACGGCCGCCGGCCCCGCGGCCGCCGCCGACTGGCCGAACTTCGGCGGCCCGTACCGGGACAACGCCTCCCGCGAGACGGGCCTACTGACCGAGTGGCCGAAGGGCGGCCCGCCCCGGCTCTGGCTCCGGTCCGACCTCGGGTCCGGGTACTCGGCCCCGGCCGTAATCGGCGACCGCATCTACCTCATGGGCGGCGACGGCAAGGACGAGCACCTCCACGCCCTCGACGCCGCCACCGGCAAGACCGTCTGGTCGGCCAAGGTCGGGCCGCTGTACACGAACGACTACGGCGACGGCCCCCGCGGCACGCCGACGGTGTACGACGGGCGGGTCTACGCCCTCGGCGGGACGGGCGACCTGCTCTGCGCAGACGCCGCGACCGGCAAGCCCCTGTGGTCCGCGAGCCTCACCGCCCTCGGCGGCGAGGTCCCGGGGTGGGGCTACAGCGAGTCGCCCCTGGCCGACGGCGGCCGGGTCGTCTGCACACCGGGCGGGCCGAAGGGGACGCTGGTTGCGTTCGACGCCGGCACCGGCAAGGTGGTGTGGCGGACCGACGGGCTGAAGGACCCGGCCATGTACTCGTCGGTGGCCGTGGCCGAGGTCGGCGGCGGGGGGCAGTACGTCGCCGTCACCCGCGAGCACCTGTTCGGGGTCGCCCCGGCCGACGGCAAGGTCCTCTGGAAGGTGCCGTTCGGCAGCAACGTGGTGGTGGCCCAGACGCCGGTGGTGGCCGGCGACCGGGTCTACATCACCGCCTCCGGCGGGACCGGGTCGCGGTGCTACCGGCTGGCCGCCCCGGACCGGGCCGAGAGGGTGTTCGCCAACAAGGTGATGCTGAACCTGCCGGGCGGCGTCGCCGCATTCGAGGGCCACGTCTACGGCTACTCGGACGGCCGCGGCTGGACCTGCCAGAGCCTGCGGACCGGCGAGGAGGTGTGGCCGGGCAAGGAGCTGCCGAAGGGGACGCTGACGGTCGCCGACGGCCGGCTGATCCTGCTGACCGCATCCGTTCGAGACGGCGGCGGTCCGGTCGCGGGAGCTGCTCGGGCTGCCGGTCCCGACGGCGGGTCGGTTACACCGGCCGCCAGGTGCGCCCGCTTGCCGGTTGGGCAACGAGCTGCGCCCATACCTGGAGCGGAGCAAGGACGAGACCAACTGCGGGGTCTGCTCCCAGTGCGTCGACCTGTTCACCGGGAGCGGTCGGGTGACGAGTCCGGTGGCTATACGCCACTTCGAGTCAGGGGGCCAAATCGCTCGGAACTACGGAAGTCATGAGTCGAAACTGCCCGGCGGTAAGCTCGCGGGGCCACTGGGTAATCGTCCAGTCAGCTTTAAGAGCAAGTGGGCCACGCAGTCGGTCGCTGTTAATCTGCGGTTGAGGGTTGTCGCCGCCGGCATCCAAATCTCTCGGTTCCATCCAATGAACCGTCGACGAAGCCGACTCAACTATTAAGACTTTGTCACCGGGAGCCTGTAGTCGAGAGAACTGCTTCCGGCCGTCGTCCTCAAGAAGGCCGTTCATGCGAGCGACGACAAGATGGGAAGTCGTGTAATCATCTACCGCCTGGCGTCGAGATTTGCGGAAGCACGGCGGCATACGGGAGGCCAACTTTGCGTTATTAGGCCCGTTCCACGGCGCAGCAAAGTTATAGTGTTGAAGAGCTTCCGTATCGAGTGTTTCTAATAACAAAACCCTCCAGCTACACGGCGGTCCACCCGCGCCGCTTGGTGCCGCGCGAGGTGGCAGGACACCATACTTATCAACGTACAGCTGAAGATGGTATGTAATCTCGACCAGTTTACCTTGATATATTGCTTGGTCTGCCGCCTCAACGGTCGATTCGTATGTATACATTACAAACACTATAATGATAATGACTGCGCAACCTACAGACATAAGCAAAGCAAATCTACTATCGAATAGTCTAATACGATTTTTCTTTATCATTTGATCTGATATTCCTCTAACAACTTGGGATCGCGAGTGCCATCGTAATATAGGGTCCCGTTGTTGTCCACGAAGATCGCGGAACCGGGTACATATACAGTTCTGTTGGATTTTATTCCGTTCGCATACAGAATTCCGAACGTGTGTGCCACAGTGTAGTTAACAACGAACTTATCGTGTTCGGTAGCGGTCTTGGAAATCCCGCCACCGTTGACTATGGCGGTGTATCCGGCGAATTTGTTCTGGTTATCGTCATTCGATAACCATCGGTTTGCATTCGCTATCTCATGCGCAGTACGTTGCGGGTTACATCCGGCGGTGAAATGAAAGACGTAGGTATTGCCGTCATGCCCCCCATCAGGGCGTTTGGGGGGAGGAGGATTAGCCCGACACACGGACCGCATCCACAGGGACCTGTATACATACCCGGGGTCAACTGCACGACGACATTCTCGGTCCCACCGACGCCCAGCCGGTCACCATCTTTAGAGGCTCTGACAAACCCCCCGAATCCGCTGGAAAACAGGCCGATTCGGGGGTTTTGTCAGAGCCTCTTAGGAGGTTTGTCGAGGGTCGTGGGGTCGATAATTTTGACACGCCGTAGATAATCATTCCGGTCGCCCACTTGCCAAGTCACCGCGCCAACACCGAGTTCGAACTCTGAAAATCGGATGTTGTCTTTCTTGGGGGGGAGCGGCTTCTTCTCTCTCAACCCGCTGGGGTCCGTCTTGTTGATCGGATCGTTCCCGACGAACCGGTACAGGTTAGCGTCACCAGCAGCGAACCCGATCGGGTCCTGGGTCACCCACCGGCCGAGCGTCGGGCTGTACATGATCGTCTCCCGGTTAGTGGGCGCACACCCGCAGGTCGTAGTCCACCCCGATCCCCGTCGGCACGTCGCGCTGGGGCCGCTCGCCCCGCCGCAACGGCCCCCACCACCACCGCTCGTAGTCCGGGTTGTCCAGGCACCACTCGGCCGTGTGGACGGCCGCGATGTGCCGCTCGACCTCCCACGGCATCCGCACCCACCGCCGCCGGTCCTGCCGGACGAACGCCTCGATCCGCCGGGGGAAACCGGGCGGGTAGCGGCCCCTCAGGTGGCCCTCCCACTCGGCCACCGCCTCGTCCACGCACAACGGGTACGTCACCTGCCCCGGGGTCAGTTCGGCCGCCGCCGCGAAGCACTCGACCGCCTCACGATACCGCCGGCCGTCCTGCAACACAAACCCCCTCCGCGCCACCGCGTCGGCCACCTCCCGCCGGTGGTTGTACGACTCCAGGTAGCCGAGGTCCTGCCGCTCCTCGACGCCACCGATCGTCTGCGGCCAGGTCAGGTAGTGGTCGTCCGGCGGGTCGTAAAACCCGACCCCGGCGCACTCGATGTTGAACCGCTCTCCGGTCGGGTCGTCCCACCGGGCGAACAGGTGCCGCCGGGTGCAGGCCAGCCGGATCGGGTAGCCGAGCCGCCGGCCGACCGCCGCGTACACGACCGGGAGGGTGGAACAGGTCCCGCCCGGCCCCTGGATGGCCCCGTGGATGAACCGCTCGTGGAACTCGAACGGCACCTCCGGCCCCGCCCCGGCCTTCGACGGGTCGTACCGCACCCCGCAGTGCCGCTGGAGCACCATCGTCAGCGCCAGCACCCGGAAGTACGCCTCCGAGTCCTTGTACTCGCCCGGGTTGGGGCGGAAGAACTCGTCCAGCCCGGCGTCGGTCCACCGGCGGGTCATGTCGGCCGCCCGGTCGAGCCACCGCAGGCAGCCGGACACATCGATTGTCTCGGCCCCGGGCAACCCGGCCGCGCACGCCAGGTTGACCACGGCGATGTCCAACTGGGCCATCTCCGCGTCCGACAGCCGGACGAGGTCGCGCCAATCGGGAAGGCGTGATTGAGCCGGCACGATGCGTCCCGCAAGCCGTGCGAACGGCCCCGATCCTACCGCGCCTACCGGACGTTGCAAGCGGCTACCGCGCGAATTTTGCGATCGGCTTCACGCCAGGATCGGCCCGATCACGGTCCCGTCGCACAGGGTCAGCGGGCGGCCGAGCTTGTCGTGAATCTCCGACCGCGGGTCGACCCCGAGCAGGTGGTAGGCGGTCGCCGCCAGGTCGGCCGGGGTCACCGGTTTCAGGCTCGGCTCGGCCGCAAACCAGTCCGTCGCCCCGCCCTTCACCCGGCCCCCGGCCAGGACGGTGGTGAACGCCCGCGGCCAGTGGTCCCGCCCGTCGGCCGACGCCCCGGCCCGGAGGACTTCGCGGCGGGGAACGACCGGGTCGAAGTACAGCGGGTGCATGCGGGGCGGCTCCCGGGGCGCTACTGGGGGTCGCGGACGACGCGGAAGCCGTCCCGCCGGTTGCGGTGGTCCTTCGGGGCGCTGCCGCGGAAGGCGCTGCGGCAGTGGACCGGGGCCGTCCCCCAACTCCCGCCGCGGACGACGATCAGGCCGTCGGCGTCCGGCTTGGCCGGCCCGGCCGGGTCGGTCCGGGGTCTGTCGTCGAAGGTCATCGTCCACCCGTCGGAGCAGTACTCGTAGGCGTTGCCGAGCAGGTCGTACAGGCCCCAGGCGTTCGGCTTACGGGTCATAACGGGGTGCGGCCGGCCGCCGGCGGTCGCCCCGCTCCACACGAACTCGTCCCGCTTGGCCTCGTCGTCGCCCCACGGGTACGGGCCGGTGGTCCCGGCCCGGCAGGCGTACTCCCACTCGGCCTCGGTCGGCAGCCGGTACCTCGCCCCCTCCTTCTTGGAGAGCCACTTGCAGAACGCCACCGCGTCGTTCCACGAGACGTTCACCACCGGCTCGTCGTCGCCCCGCTCAGTGCCCATTTCCTTCCAGTTGAACTCCCTCCCGGCGTCCACCCACTTGCCGTCCCGCTTGCCGTCGGCCCCCTTGCCGTCCCGCTCGGCGTCGGTCCGGTAGCCGGTGTCGGCGACGAACGCTCGGAAGTCCTTCAGCCGGGTCTCGTGGACGCAGACGGCGAGCCCGCGGGTCAGCGTCACCTTCCGCGGCGGGGTTTCGCTCGGCGGGCTGTCGCGGTACCACTCGCCGGTGACTTTCTTGGCCATCGCCGCGGCGTACTCCGGCGACGAGCCCATGACGAACTCGCCCGGCGGCAGCACGACAAAGGCCATGCCGAGCGAGTTCTTCTCTTGCTTGGGTGGGTCGGCGGCCGATCCCGCGGCGAGCAGCAGGCAAGCGGCGGCCGTTCTCATCCGAACACCTCCTTCACCACCTCGCCGCCGAGGTTGGTCACGATCTCCTTGCGGCCGCTGTGCTCGTACCAGAGGGTGTGCTGGTCGAGGCCGAAGGCGTGCAGGACGGTCGCGTGCAGGTCGTTCGGGTGGACCGGCCGCTCGGCGACGGTGTAGCCGACCTCGTCCGTCGCCCCGATCACTTGCCCGCCCTTCACCCCGCCGCCGGCGAGCCAGACGCAGTACCCGGCCGGGTTGTGGTCGCGGCCCGGCTTTTTGACGTCGCCCTCGACCGTCGGCGTGCGGCCGAACTCGCCGCCCCAGACGACGAGCGTGGAACCGAGCAGCCCGTGAGCCTTCAGGTCGGCGAGCAGCCCGGCGATCGGCTTATCGACCAGCTTGGCCTGCTTGGCGTGGTTGTCCTTGAGGTCGCCGTGGGCGTCCCACCCGCCCTGGATCAGTTGCACGAACCGGACCCCGCGCTCGACGAGCCGCCGGGCCAGCAGGCAGTTGGTGCCGAACTCGGCGGTGGCCGGGTCGTCGAGGCCGTACAGCGTCTTTTCCCCCTTCGTCGCCGTCTTCAGGTCGAACACCGGCGGGGCAGCCGCTTGCATCCGGAAGGCCATCTCGTAGCTGCCGATGCGGGCGTCCAGCTCGTCGTGCGGGCCGTGCCGGGCGAGGTGCTGGCGGTTCAGGGTCGCCAGGAGGTCGAGCTGGCCGCGGCGCTGGGCGGCGGTCGTGCCGGCCGGCCGGCCGAGGTCGGGGAGACCGTCCCCGGCCTTGACCACCGTCGCCTGGTGTTGCGGCGGCAGGAACCCCGACCCGTAGATCGGCGGGCCGCTGAAGTTCTCCCCGGCGACCATCGCCACGAACGCCGGCAGGTCCTGGTTCTCGCTCCCCAGCCCGTAGGCGAACCACGACCCGAGGCTCGGCCGCTGGCCGGTCAGCGAGCCGGTCAGCGCGAGGTAGTCGGCCGGGGTGTGGATCGGGCTGTCGTGCCGCATCGACCGGATCAGGCACAGGTCGCCGGCGTGGGCGGCGACCTCCCGGAACAGGTCGCTGACCGGCAATCCGCACCGGCCGTATTGTTTGAACGCGAACGGCGACGGGTGCAGGTTCGCCGTCCGCAGTCGCTCGTTCCCCTTCGGCACCCGTTTGGCGATCGCGTCCGGCACGTTCTGGCCGGCGTACTTCGTCAGGGCCGGCTTGGGGTCGAACGTGTCCACCTGGCTCGGGCCGCCGCCCATGTGCAGGAGGATCACGCTCTTCGCCTTGCCGGTCGCCTTCAGCGGCAACGCCGGCTTGCCGTCGGCGGCGACGAGCCGCCCGTCCTCGCCGAGCAGCCAGGTGAGGGCCAGCGCCCCGAGCCCGCCGCCGGTGCGGCGGAGCAGGCCGCGGCGGGTGACGGACTGGGGGGCGGTCATGGGGCAGCTCTCGCAAGGGGCGTGATCCCGAGCGTCGGCGGTCGTTTCCCTGGGACCGCGGCCGTCCCGGCCGCTCTTGTTGGGCACCGGCGAAGAGCGGCCGGGACGGCCGCGGTCCCAGGCAAAGCAACGGAACCTGATCCGGCGTCAGTCGAGGTACAGGAACTCGTTCGCGTTGAGCAGCACCTGGGCGAAGCGGAACAGGGCGTCCGGGTCCTTCGCGTCGGCGAGGAACGCCTTCACCGCGGTGATCTCTTCGCCTCGCGGCGGGCGGCCGAGGGCGAGCCGGTAGGCCGCGTCGATCCGCTTGTCGGGGTCGACGCCGGCCTGCCCGGCGACCCGGGCGGCGAACGCCCGGGCGAGCCCCACGCACTCCGGGTTGTTCAGGAGGGCCAGCGGCTGGAGCGGCACCGTCGAGGTGTGCCGGCGGGGGCAGCTCTCGTTCCCGGTCGGGGCGTCGAACACGGCCTGCAGCGGCGGCAACTGGTAGCGGTGCTGCACCAGGTACAGGCTGCGGCGGAACGACGGTGCCTTCGCCACGTCGGCGCTCGGGCCGCCGGCGGTGGCGTCGAGCTTGCCCGCGACGGCGAGCAGCGAGTCGCGGACCGCCTCGCCTTCGAGCCGACGCGGCCGCCACCGCCACAGGTGGCGGTTGTCGGGGTCCTTCGCTGCGTTTCCGGCGTGCGGCTCCGAGGCGCGGCGGTAGGCATCGCTCGTGACGATCAGCCGGTGCAGGTGCTTGGTACTCCAGCCCCGCTCGCGGAACTCGACCGCCAGCCAGTCGAGGAGCGGCTGGCTCGTCGGCCGGGCACCCTTCACGCCGAAGTCGCCGGGCGTCTCGACGAGGCCCCGGCCGAAGTGCTGCTGCCAGACGTAATTCACCCACACCCGGGCCGTCAGCGGGTTGGCGTCGCCGGCCAGCCAGTCGGCCAGTTCACGGCGGGTGCCGAGCTTCGCCCCACCGAGGACCGTCGGCGCGGCCGGCTCGACCGGGTCGCCGCGGGTGGCCGGGTTGCCGCGCTTGAGGACGACCGGCTTGGCCGCCTTCAGGGCATCGGGCTTGTACGAGAACGGGTACTGCCCGCGGGTGGGTAGCACCTGGACCGGGTGCGGGCTGGTGGCCGGGGAAAAGAACCCCCAGGTGTGCGGCCGGCTCTGGGTCCGCTTCTTCTCCCAGGCGGCGACCTGCTTCTTGAGTTCGGCGACGAACTTGGCGTCGTCGGAGTCGGCGGCCGGTGGGGGCCGCTTCGGGTCGGTCAGCTCGGCGAGCAGCTTCTTCGCGGTGGCCAGCTCCGGCGGCGGGGTCTTTTCCCACTCGGCGATCAGGGCCGGGTCGGTCAGGGCGAGGGAGTTGACCTGGCCGCGGAGGAACAGGCCGTGCCAGGCGTAGTAGTCGCGGATCGACAGGGCCTCGAACTTGTGGTCGTGGCACTGGGCGCAGCCGAGGGTCAGGCCGAGCGCGACCGAGGCGACCGTGTTGGCCACGTCCACCAGCGGCTCGTTGAGCTGGACGACCTTGTCCTCCTCGTTGTTGTTCGTCCGGCCGGCGGCGAGAAACCCCGTAGCGATCAGGTTCGCGTCCGAGTACGGCGTCAGCTCGTCGCCGGCGAGCTGCTCGCGGAGGAAGCGGTCGTAGGGCAGATCGGCGTTGAAGGCGGTGACCACCCAGTCCCGGTACCGCCACGCGGACGGCCGGAGGTCGTTGGCCTCGTACCCGTCGCTCTCGGCCCACCGGGCGAGGTCGAGCCAGAACCGGCCCCACCGCTCGCCGTACCGCGGCGACGCCAGCAGGCGATCGACCACCTTCGCGTAAGCGTCGGGGCTCGCGTCGGCGACGAACGCCTCGACCTCCTCCGGCGTCGGCGGCAGGCCGGTGAGGTCGAGCGTCAGCCGGCGGATGAGGGTGCGGCGGTCGGCCGGGCCGACGGGTGTGAGGCCGAGTTCGCGGTGCTTGGCGGCGAGGAAGTGATCGATCGGATGAGCCCCGGCCGGCACGTCGGCCTTCTTCGGCGGGATGAACGCCCAGTGCCCTTTCGCGGCCGCGAAGGTGTCGGCCGCCGACCCGTCGTCCGGCCACTTGGCGCCGGCCTCGGTCCACTCCCGCAGGACGGCCACTTCCTTGTCGCTCAGCCGGTCCCCGGTCGGCGGCATCATCTCGCCGTCGTCGCGGCTGGCGACCCGCCGGAGCAGCGGGCTCTGGTCGGGCTTGCCGGGGACGATGGCCGGGCCGCCCTCGCCGCCCTTGAGGGCGTCCGCCCGGAGGTCGAGCCGGAGGTGACCCTTCTGCTTCTTCTCCCCGTGGCACGACCCGCACCGGGCCGCCAGCAGCGGCCGGACGTCCTTCTCGAAGTCGGCTGCCCGTGCGGGGGCGGCGGACGCCGCCCAGGCCAGCACGAGGACCGCGGCCCGGGGAACGACCGGGTCGAAGTACCGGGCCGTCGTATTCATAACCCGAGTCTAACCCCCGACCTCGCCCCGGGCAATCGCCCGAACCGCCGGCCGGGTCACTCTGACGCTGTTTCTTCCGGTCGAGTCAGGTTGGTTCGGACGTGGGGTGGGCGGTGGGGCCGGAACCAATGAGAGCCGACGCCGACGACCGCCGGTTCGGGTACTGGGCCGGCCACCTCGTCGTCATGGGGAGCATGATCGGGGCCGGCATCCTGACCACCTCCGGGTACACCCTCCGGGCCACCGGCAACCCCCAGGCCCTGCTCGCCCTGTGGGCCCTCGGCGGTCTGCTCGCGGTCTGCGGGGCCCTGACCGTCGCAGAGCTGGCCACCGCCCTGCCGCGGTCGGGCGGCGACTACGTCTTCGTCCGGGCGGCGTTCGGCCCCGGGGCCGGGTTCGTCTCCGGGTGGGCGACGTTCGTGCTCGGGTTCGCCGCCCCCACGGCCGTCATCGCCCACCTGGCCGTGTCGTACCTGACGGCCGGGGTCCCGGACCGGCCGGGGTGGGTCGTCCCGGCCGGGGCCACGGCACTCATTCTGGCGGTGGCCGTCGTCCACACCCGCGGGGCCCGGCAGAGCGCCTGGCTCCAGTCGGCCGCGACCGCCACCACCGCGGCCGTGCTGGTCGCCCTCGGGGCCGGCGGGCTGCTCGTCGGGACCGGGAGCTGGGACCACTTCCGACAGGGCGGGTGGCCGACCGGGGACCAGTGGGGGCCGCTGGCCGCCGGGCTGATCTACGTCGGGTACGCCTACGCCGGGTGGAACGCGGCCGGGTATCTGGCCGGCGAGGTCCGGGACCCGGCCCGGACGCTCCCCCGGTGCCTGGTCGGCGGGGCGGCGTCGGTCATCGCCCTGTACCTGCTGGTGAACGTCGCCTACGTCTACGCCCTCGACCCGGCGGTGATGACGGCCAAGTCGCCGGCCGAGGTCGAGCGGGTGGCCGAGCTGGCGGCCGCCGCCCTGTTCGGCCCGGAGGTGGCCGGGGTCGTCGCCGTCGCCCTCGGGCTGACCCTGCTGGCGTCGGTCAGTGCCTACATGCTGACCGGCCCTCGGGTGGCCTACGCGATGGCCCGGGACGGGGCCTTCCCGGCGTTCGCCGGGCGGCTCCACCCGACCCGGGGTACCCCGGCCGCCGCCACCCTGACCCAGGCCGCCCTGGCGTCCGGCATGGTCTGGGCCGCCGGGTCGTTCAAGGACCTGCTCGACTACGCGGCGGTCGGGCTGGCGGCCCTGGCCGGGCTGACGGTGGCGGCCGTGTTCCCGCTCCGCCGGCGGGCCGGGCTGGTCCACCCGTACCGGGTCCCGCTCTACCCGCTGCCGCCGCTGCTGTTCCTGCTCCTGACCGGGTGGACGGTCGGGTACTCGGTGGTCGACGACGGCCAGCGGGCGGCTGCGGCCCTCAGCCTACTCACGCTCCTTGTGGGCGTCCCACTGGCGTGGCTGGTCCCCACCCGTCCCGACTCGGCCGACGACCGATAAGGCCGAGCCAATCTCCGTCGGTGGCCGCCGAACACCTTCCCGTAGCCGCCCCGTCCGGGCCGTTAACCTGGGAAACCCGCACAACCCGGGCGGGATAATCTGAGAATTCGGGGAGAATCCAAAGGCCGTGTTGACGCCGGTAGACCGAACGGTCTACAATCAAACCGGCGGCCTAGACCGATCGGTCTAGGGCCACCCCCGTGAGCCGGCATGCCCAAGACGGACGACCTGCCGGCCACCCCGGATGTCCCGAACCCCGGGCCGCCGTTCGACCTCTGTGGCGAGGGCCACCCGCCCGGGCTCTCCGACGCGGCCCGCAAGAGCCGGGACCGCATCCTGGATGCGGCCGAGGCGATCGTCGCCGGGGAGGGCATCGACAAGCTGTCGCTCGGCCGGATCGAGCAGCGGTTGGGCGGGATGAGCCGCGGCCAACTGACCTACTACTTCCCGACCCGTGAGGCGATCCTCCTGGCGGTGTTCGAGCGGATGCTGCGGCGGATGATCGCCCGGGACCTGGCCGGGGACGGGCCCAAGCCGATGACCGGGCGGGCCTGGGAGTGCCTGGCCGAGGGGCTGGGGCGGGCCCTCAGCCCGGACGGCCCGAAGCCAGGCGAAGAAGACCTGTTCAGCCTGCTGTACACGTTCCTGGCCCAGATGAACCACCGGCCGGACTACCGGGACCGGCTGGCCCACCTGTACCGGGGGTGGCGGGGGCTGATCGCGGCCGACATCGACGGGAGCGTACCCGGCCCGCACCCGGTCCCGCCGGCCGTCGCCGCCAGTCTGGTGCAGGCCCTGTTCCACGGCCTCGGGATGCAGTTGGCCGTCGACCCGAACGCATTCGACCGGGGCCAGATGCTGGCCGCCTGCCTGCGGCTGATGGCCCCGCTGTTCCGGCCCGACCAGCGCAAGACAGAAGAGTTAACCACAGAGTCACAGAGGACACCGAGCGGGCAGTGATCGAAAAGAATGATCTGCCTTCTTGGATTTTTCTCGGCTCTGTGGCCTCTGTGACTCTGTGGTGAATTCCGGCCGACCCGGTAGAGGACCCCGACCATGATCCCGTCCGAAACCCGCTCCCCGGTCGCCTCGGTCAACGGCGACCTGGTGAACCGGGTCCAGCAGCTCCGGCTCGACGGCCAGCTCGGGGCCGCCGGCAAGCGGGGCGGCGGGGGGTCGTGGCTGCCGTGGGTCCTGTGCGGCCTCTTGGCCGTGAGCTGGGCCGGGGTCGGGGTGCGGTGGTACCGGGCCGCCGGGTCCGCCCCGTCCGACGCGAGCGCCGGCCCGGCCCCGGCCGCCGGCTCTCGCCCGGCGGCGTCCGCCTCCAACGCCCCGGCCGTCGCCCCGGGCGAGGTCATGCTCCGGCTCAAGGGGAACCTGATCCCGTCGCTCCAGATCGCCGTCAGCCCGCGGGACGTGAGCGGCGAGCTGACC
>JAIEQO010000652.1 GCA_019747655.1 Gemmataceae bacterium
CCCGACGACCGCCACGTCCTGGCCGCGGCGGTCCGGGCCGGGGCGGGCGCGATCGTCACCTTCAACCTGGCCGACTTCCCGGCCGCGTCCCTCGCCCCGTTCAACCTGGCCGCCGTCCACCCGGACGAGTTCGTGTCCCGGCTGCTGGCCGAGCACCCGGCCGAGGTGTGCGAGGCGGTCCGGCGGCAGCGGGCCAACCTCAAGAACCCGCCGAAGACGGTGGACGAGTTCCTGCCGACGTTGGAGCAGTGCCGGCTGCCGCTGACCGTGGCCGGCCTCCGCCGGTACGCCGAGCTGATCTGACCGGGTGCGGCCCGGCGTCTACGGCCGGTTGACCGCCCGGCATTTCGCGTATACCGCATTAACTACTTGCCCGGCAGCCGCTTATGGCAACTATTTTCGCCCAGCGTACACGCTCTGTAAACGGCGTCAACCCGTTGCACGGCAACAGTTTGTCTCGAATCTGTCGGTCACGTCTACAGCATCGATGGTGCATCAGGTGTGCTGCATCTGGAACTACCCGTTTCTCGTCGGCCCGCTGATCGCCTGCTCGATCCGCTCGACCTCGGCCAGCAACTCGACCTCAGGCAGCCTACCCCCTGGCACCGGTACGACGGGTGTGGGGCGGAAGCTGCGTCTCGAAGCCACCTGGCCCGTGCCGCTGGTCTTAAATCGCTAGCACATCGATTAAATCTTCGGCGTGCCCGCCCGGTTCGACCCGGACGGCGGCGGGCGGGTACGCGCGACGGGTTTTAGCCGCTCCTCCCTTCCGCCGCCTTTCCCCCGGGCAACCGCCGGCCTGATCCTTCACCCGGCTGGACCCGCCCCGTTTCCGAGGGGCCGGTGGCATCGGCCGGGTAGCGGCTACCGTGGACCGGCCGCGGTTCGACCGGGTGGCCCCCGGTCTGGGACCATGCCCCGTGGCCGCTCCGGGTAGCCTCCGCCCGGATCAAGAACACGGCCCGGCTCCATACCGGCACCGAGAACCAACCGACCCCGACCGACGAGGTGCGAGCGATGAGCGAGATCGTGACCCAGCCCTGGCCCTACCTCGTCCTCCTCGCCGCCGTCGTGTCCGGCCGCCGGCTGAGGCTCTGGGGCTGGGGGTTCGGCGTGGAGGTGAACTCCGGGCCGAAGCCGCGGGCCGCCAAGGGGCGGCGGCCTAAGCGGCGGAAAAGGTGACGTGGCCCCGGCAGGTCCGATTGTACAGCCGCGCCTGCTGCCCTACCCGGCCGGCCGCCCGACTTTACTATTGCGCCGGTCAGACGGTTGGATAGGCTCTATCCCATAACCCCTTTTATGGGATGCCACCCTGCCATGCCGACCACCCCGGACCTACCGCCCACCAACAGCGACATCGTCGGGCCGAACTTGCTGCTGAACGGCGGGCTGGCCGGGGTGTTGACCAACCTGCCGATCAACGACAGCATGACCGGCAACACCGGCACCCCGGTCAACAGCGACCCGTCCTCGCCGCTCGCGGTGGTGGTCATCGACGGCACCGTCCTGTCGCCGCAGGCGGTGCCGGTCGGCAGCGGGGCGGAGAACGGCACCATCACCCTGCCGCCGATGTTCGCCCGGGCCGGGGAGCGGGCCCGGCGACGCTTCGTCGAGTTCTTCACGGCCGAGATCCGGAACCCGAACACCCGGGCGGCCTACGGCCGGGCGGTGGCCCGGCTCGACCGGTGGTGCTCGGAGCACGGCGTCCGGCTGGAGCAGCTCACCACCGTCCACGTCGCCGCCTACGTCGAGCGGCTTGGGTGGGAGGTGAGCAAGCCCACGGTGAAGCAGCACCTGGCCGCGATCCGGATGCTCGGCGACTACCTGGTCACGGGTCAGGTCATCCCGGCGAACCCGGCGGCCGGCGTCCGCGGCCCGAAGTACGTCCTGAAGAAGGGGAAGACCCCGGTCCTGACCGGCGAGGAGGTGCGGGCGCTGTTCGACTCGATCGGGGCGGACACCCTGGCGGGGCTGCGAGACCGGGCGCTGATCGGCGTGATGGCGTACTCGTTCGCTCGGGTCGGGGCGGTGCTCCAGATGGCCGTAGGGGACTACCGGCACCAGGGAAGGAAGTCCTTCCTCCGGCTGCACGAGAAGGGGGGGAAGGACCACGAGGTCCCGGCCCACCACACAGCAGTAGAGCTGCTGGAGGCGTACCTCGGGGCGGCCGGGATCGGGAAGGATGGCAACACCCCGCTGTTCCAGTCGATCACCCGGACGGGGAAGTTGAGCGGCCGGCGGCTCGGCCGCCGGGAGGCGCTGGCAATGGTCAAGCGGCGGGCGGCGGCGGCCGGGCTGGGGGACCGGATCTGCAACCACAGCTTCCGGGCGAGCGGGATCACCAACTTCCTGGAGAACGGTGGGACGGTCGAGAAAGCCCAGCAGATCGCCGCCCACGAGTCGCCGCGAACCACCAAGCTCTACGACCGCACCGACGACCGGCTTACTCTGGACGAGATCGAGCGGGTCCGGTTCTAGCGATTGGGCGGCCCATGGTCGCGGGCTACGCCCCCGGATCTTGTTCGTCCTGGTCGGTAGCCAGTCGCCCGGCGAAACCGGCACCGGCCATCATGAACCGGATCCGAACCTCCTGGAACAGGCTGTCACACTCGGCGTCCGTTAATTGCTGGCTGGCGATCACCATCCCGTTTGCGAGGGGGTGGGAGAGTGGATTCGTTCCGAGCCAGAATCCGTACCAGGCACGGCCGTCCTTTTTCAGCTCCCGGTAATACGGGAGGAAGGCGACGAACGACTGGTCGACGACCTCGGCACCGCCTTCATTCTTTGGGTGGGCTTTCAAGAACTCGGGAAGTTCGTCCCACTCCCGCCCGAGCCTCTTCAGGTTCTGGTCGGGCTTGCGGTCGGCGATCAGGTAGAACATGTGCTGCCCGATCACCCCGCCGCGGGTGTCGAACACCACCTGCGTTTCGTTGACCGTGAAGCCCCGCTTCAGCCCCACCGTGTGCCCGCCCGGCAGGTTGTCGCCGGAAACGTCCTTGGGGTCAAACCGGATGAGTTCGCGGTGCCAACGGGGGCGCGGTGTCCGGCTTCCCGGCTGGTGAACGGTCTCGATGAAGTGCCCGTGGAAGCTGCCACTGTACTTGTCCGGGCTAGTCGGCAAGTCGCGGTCCGCCGCCCGACTGCTGATGGGGGACACGTCGGGACAGGCCTTCAGGCGATCGGCCAGTTGCGACCTGAAGGCGTCGAGTTGTAGCAGGTAGCTGCCGAAATGCGGGTGGTCGGGTTTGGTGAGTAAGGCGACCTGGCACCGGTTGATGAGCTTGGGGTCATGCCGGAGCTTGGCGTAATGGAGCAGCTCGGCGACCCGGTACCGGTCCACCGCTTCGTAGTAGCTCGGGAGCACCCCGTAGGCCGCGTCGCCCGAAATGACCCTCGTGAACACCTCCCCGACCGACTCCTCCAGCCGCACTTTTTCGGGGTAACGGGTCTCGAACCACTTCGCGGCGTTCGGGAACTGCTTCGGGACGGCGATGAAACCCTTTGCCTTCCCGAGATCCTCGACGTACCACTCGATCCGGTCGGCGGTCCGACTCTCGGCGGCCACAAGCTCGCGGTGCTCGCGGGTGTGGCAGACGAGGAGAAGTTCGAAGGTGTGCTCCTCGAACAAGTGGGTCTGCCAGTGCTCGAAGTCGTTGGGCTGGAACCGCTCCTCCCAGACGACGGCGGCGTCGAATAGGTCCGTCTGTCTGGCCTCCAAACTCCTCTTCAACTCGCCGTAGCTGCGGGAGACCCTGACGGGCAGCCTGCCGAGCGGACCGCCCGGTTCAACGGTCAGGGGCTTGACCAGCCGACTCAACAGCGGCCCCTCGGGGACGGCGATGCGGAGGGGTTGGGGACGCGGACGGGCCGCCCCCGCCTTGTGGGACAGGTCGTTGCCGTCCAGCCGTTCCCGAAGGGCGGCGCACAGCCGGCGGCCGTCCTCGGACAGGTCGGGAAGGTTCGTCTCCCCCGGTGCCCCCCGATTGCCCTTGTACACGGGTTCGGATTCGGAGATGCCGAACTCCTTGGGGACCTCCCTCAAGATCTTACGGGCGGTGTTTTCCGCTACCCCGATCAGTTCGGCGGCTTTGGACAGCCTTAGCTTGCCGTCGCCCATCAAGGAGAAGAGGGAGACGAACTCTCCGACCTGCCCATACAGCTTGCACCACCGCGTGTACTGGTCGGGCCGCGGACAAGTCGGCACGGCCGCCATGTTTCGCCCTCCGAAAAGAAAACGTCTTCAAAGTGCGCTATTCAGAATAGCTCCTCGGGCTGCGGGTTTCATCAGACATTTACCGGTTAAGGAGTTTTTTTCTGCGGTCACGGCTAGCTCTTTTGGGTAGCCTGGGTCTAGATGCCGGGCGGTTGACGTTATCCGGGAGGAGGCGATGCCCAGCGACACCCACGTGCAGATGACGCGGGAGCGGTTTGTTGAGTTGAGGGAGCAGATGCGGGCAGGGGACAAGGGGGCGGGAAACAGCCTCGCGACGTGGCTGCGACCGGTAGCCCTGGCGGTCTGCCACCAGCGACTCGACGAACCCTGGCGGACCAACGACGACCAAGACGTTGCTCAGGACAGCGTGGTCAAAGCGATGCGGCCGGGCGGTTCAGTTGACCATTATCAGCCCGATCGATCGTCGCCGCTGACGTATTTCATGATGGTCTTCCGTGCCGATGTGATTAGCTGGATGCGGACGCAGAAGACCCAGAAGAACAAGCCTAACCGCCGCACCCTCGGCGAGGCGACTGTCGACTTGCCGAGCCGGTGTGCGAGCCTGATCGAAGAACTGGAACGGGAAGAGTTGATAGCGGAGGTGGACCGCGAATTTTCGATGCTGCCGATCGAGGACCGGGAGTTGGTGTTCTGCAAACGGTCCGGAATCAAGTACACCGACATCGCGGAGTCGCTCGGGATTACTGAAGAGGCGGCGCGAGGTCGATTCCTACGAATCACTCACCGAGTGCGGGCAAAGTTGCAGGACCGAGGTCTAATCTAAAGTTAGCCGCCCTGTTTCTCGCGTCGTAGTTTTCGTATTTCTTCAACGAATATTCTAGCTAACGCCGGCGAGCGGCCCCCTAGGTTATGAATCAGGGCGGACTCGTCCGGCGTTAGCTCATTCCTGACAGCCAAGCGGACGAGCGTCCGTAGCTCGGGGGTAATAACCAGCTCGACGGGCACCTGCTGCTCGTAGTACTCGATAATCCGGCTCAACTGCTCCTTCTTCTCCTGCGACAGGTACTCGGGCAGGTCGAGTTCGTTCTGAACGACCTTACGCAGTTTCCCCATCGCGAACTCCTCGGCGGCCAGATCGGGCGGCGGCCAGATGTCGCCCAGATCACGGTCGTCGTTCGAAGACGATCGAGGATAGCTCAAGTCGGACATGTGTACTTATGTACACAATTCCCGCTGGCTATTCAACTTCGCTGACATCCCCACTGTAACGCGACCCGGGCCGGGGACGGAGAGACACCCGTCTCTCCCCTTCACCCCCGCCCGAGGCGTTCATGACCCTTCGCGCCCTGGCCGTCGCCACGGCCACCCTCACGGTCAGCAACCTGCTGGTGACGCTGGCCACCAACGCCGACCTGCGGGCGTTCCTGACCCGGTGCCCGGCCGCCGAGCAGCCGGCGGCGGCCGCCCTCCTGAACCTCTGCCTGGCGGCCCAGGGGCTCGGCCAGTGCGTCGCCTACCTGGCGGTGCCGGTCGCCCTGGCGGCCACCGGCGCCCCGCTCGCCGTCGGCCGGGTCTTCCGGGCCGGGGCGGTCGTGGCCGGCGGGATCGGGGCGGCCTACGTCGTCGCCGCCGCCGCGATCACCCCGGCCACGGTCTACACCGGCCCGGGTCACGACCAGCCGTACTGTCGGTTGTACCTGGCCGCCGTCTTAACGGCCGCCGGGTTCCAGACCTGGCTGACCTTCCTGAACGCCGTGGCCTGCGGGCTGAACCGCCCCGGGCTGGCGGTCGTGGCCAACGGGGTGATGTTCGGCGGCGGCCACGGCCTGATGTGGCTGCTCACCCGGGACGAGCCGTCGGTCGTCGCCGTCGGGGTGTCCCGGGCGTTCGGGGCCGGGGCGGCGGCGGTGCTGATGACCGCCGTCGTCCTCGGGGGCGGCCGGCGACGGACGCACGGGCTCCACCTCCGGATCGGGCGGGACGACCTGGGGGCGGTCCCGGACCTGGCCCCGATGATCGGGTTCGCCGTTTCGGTGGTCGCCCTGTCCCTGCCGATCACGACCTACGTGGCCCGGGCCGGCGGGGCGGACGCGGGCGGGCTGGTGGCGGCCGTCTCCCTCATCGCCGCGATCCACGGCCTGCTCGCCCTCCCGGGCAACGGGTTCGCCAACGCCGCCCAGATGGTCGCCAGCCGGGCCGGCCCGGTCCGGCCGGGGTTGATCGGCCTGGCCGCCCTCGGGATCGGGGTCGGGGCCGGCGGCGTTCTCCTCCTCGTCCCGGTCGGGTGGGTGTGCGGCCCGGCCGACGACCCGGCTGCCGTCGGCCGGGTCAAGGCGGTGTTCGCCGCCGGGCTGGTGTTCGACGGGCTGTTCATCACCCTGAATTTGGTCCACCGGGTCGGCCGGGGGACGGGCCCGACCGCCTGGGTCTGCCTGATGGCGGGGGTGGCGACGGCGGCCATCGCCATGGCCCCGGCCGGCGACCCGTGGGCGGCCGGGTGCGGGTTCGTCGGGTTCTACCTGGCCGGGGCGGTCGGGCTGTGGGTGCTCTTGGTCCGACGGCCGGTGGTGCTGGGGAGCCGGTAAGCCGAAACGTTCGTCGTGCCGCACGCGGAGAAGGGGAAGGCCTGGGGCGGTGGCCCCCGGGCCTTTCACCGTCTTCGGAGGGCAACGACGTGCTGGTCGACCTGCTGCCCGCGGTGCGGAGCCGTTAAGCCGACCGAGGCGGGAACCCCCTGCCCCCACTGCGACCTAGGCCTTAGGCTGCCGTGGCCGATCACCTTCCCGTACCCGCCGGTGACCGACGCCGCCCTGTCGCTCTTTGGCGTCGACCCTTCGTGCAGAAAAAAATTCCGCGGCCGTGAAACGCCGGGGCGGCCGACCGCGGATAAGGGCTCAAGCAGTGGGGCGGGCGACCACTGACTCTCGTCCGGGGGGACCGACCCCACCGTCGCCCAACACCTGCCGGCTATCACCCTCGCCCTCCTGCTGTTCTTGCCACTCGACGTGACCATCAACGTGGCCGGGTACGCCGTCGGCCGGGGGCTGGCGGCGTTCGGCCTGCCGCTCGCCGGCACCGCGGCCGGGCTGGCGACCTTCCTGGTGATCTTGTCGACGGCCACCGACCCGGCCGGGACGCTCACGGCGTTCTTGGTCGGCCAGATGGTGTGGGCGGCGGTCGTCGTGGTGGGGGCGTGGGCCGTGTATCGGCGGTTCCGCCACCGGTGCGAACAGACCCTGGTCGTCGTGCCCGGAATGCCGCCCTACCGGTCGAGCAGCCCAGCGGAGGCGGCCACGCCGGTCGCCTGAGTGCGAACACGGGCCGGCACCGGACGCCGGCCTAGCCAACGGCACGGACGCCTTCCGTCCTCAATTCGTTTTGGAGGTGGGCGATGTCCCGTTGCGGGTGGGGGCTGGCGTTCGTGGGGGCCGTGGCGCTGGCCACGGCCGGGCTGGCGGTGGTGGGGGTGGCGGTGTTGGTCCCGGACCGGCCGGGGGCGATCGCTGAGGCCCAGCAGAAGGTCGACAAGCTGGGGCAGCAGGCTGCCGATCTCCGGCAGACCGCCGAGGGCCACCAGAAGGCCGGCGAGGCCTGCCTGGTGAAGGCCAACGAGCTGACCAAGGAGATGGCGGAACTGGCGTCAACCCTGGCGGCGGTCGGCAAGTCCGAGGCCGAGGTCACCCGGGCGGCCAAACTCCTGGCGGCCAAGCGGGTCGTCCGCGACAAGGTGATGAAGGAAGCCCACCAGCACCTCGAGGCGGCGTGCGAGCAGTCGGAGCAGGCCGCCCAGCTCGATGCCCGGGTGAGCGAGCTGCGGGCGGACCTCGTGGCGACTGAGCGGGCGGTGAAGCTCAGCGAGGCGGCCCGCCACCTTCGGGAGGTCAAGACCGACCTCGACGACCTGATGCGCAACATCGACGGCACGTCGTTCCTCGACGACCTGCACCGCCTCTTGAAGCGGGTCGGCCGACGGATCCTGCCGGCCGACCCGACGTGAACCCGGACCCGGGCGGAGTCCCGGCCGGCGTCGCCGGCTCGGCCTGCCACCCGACCAGTCCGCCGGTGGCGGTCGGTGCCGCCACCGGGCTTCTGTTCCCACTTTACCCACAGGTGCGTGATGCGGGGCATCTTGATGCGGCTCGGGTCGTGGTTGGCGACCCTGTTCGGGGTGAGCCGGGCCGGTCGGCCGCCGGCCCGGCTCGGGGTGGAGGCGTTCGAGGCCCGGGAAAACCCGGCCGGGACCGTGTCGGTGGCGGTCAGCGGCGGGCTGCTGTCCGTCACCGGCGACGGCCTCGCCAACCAGGTCCAGGTGTCGCGGGTCGGGCAGTCGGTGACCGTCACCGGGTTCAGCGGCACGAGCGTCGTCGGCCGGGCGACCGCCGCCGGCATCAGCCAGGTGTCGATCGCCCTCGGCGGGGACAACGACACCCTCACCTTCACCGACTCCGGCACCCAGCCGCTGACCGCCCTGACGGTGGACGGCAACGACGGGTACGACGCCATCACCCTGAGCGGGGTGCTGGTGGCCGGGGCGGCGACCGTGCGGCTCGGCCGCGGGGATGACACCTTGTCCTTCAGCGGGACGGCCCGGACGATCAGCATCGACGGCGGCACCGGGAACAACACCATGAGCGTCCACCTCGCCGCCGGGACGGTCACCTCGCTGGCCGTGGAGTCGGCCGAGCGGGCGGCCAGCGGGGCGGACAGGGTGACGGTCCGCGGGTCCGGGGCCGCGACCCGCGTCGACTCGCTGACCGTCCGCACCGGCAGCCAGAACGACGACGTGACCATCGCCACCCTTGCGGCGAGCCGGATCTACGCCCACGGGGGCGGCGGCACCGACGACCACATCGGCCTGTACGGCATCAGCCTGTACGGCCAAAGGCGGGTCGAGTACGAGGGGTTCGAGCGGGTCAATTAACCACGCCGAGGGCGATGCGAACGGCCCGCCGAGTTCCCGGCGGGCCGTTTTGCTTCTCGCCATGCCGCTTCAGCCCGATCCCCGCGGCCGGGCCATCGATGGCCCGGCCGCTTCTTTTCCCCAACATCCCAAGGGCGTAGACCGTGGCCACCAATCCGTCCGTGTTCGGCCGGTCGCTCCACGCCGACTTCTACCAGGTCGACCGGCATCGCTGCGACGACATCGGCTTCTTTTACCAGTTCCTCGACGACCTGACGGCGCACCTCGGGATGCACCAGCAGGCCCCGCCTTTCGTCTTTCGGTCGCCGGCCGCTGACTACCCGGATAAGGCCGGCCTGTCCGGGTGGGTCCCGCTGATCGAGTCCGGCATCTCGGTCCACACCCTCACCGTCACCGGGTTCGTGTCCGTCGACATCTACACCTGCGGGGCCATCGACGTGCCGGCCACCCTCGCGTTCCTCCGCGACCGGCTGGGCTCGGACAAGTTCGAGTCGCACTACTTGGAGCGGGGCATGGAGTACGGCTTACAGCCGACCGGCTGACCCAAACCGCGAACCGTTCAGGCCCAGCGGCCCGCCGAATTTCTTCGGCGGGCCGCACGCTTTCCCGGGTTATGCGGCCTCAGCCCGGTCCCTCTCGCTCCTGGCTCTCGTCAGCGCCTGCTCGATCGCAGTCACCACCTCGTCCGCCGTCGGCACCTTCTTCGGGAAGCTGATCGTCACCCTTGCCCCGACCTCGACCCGGTACGACCGCTCCTTCGAGCCCCCCCGCGGCTTGCCGGGCTTCTTGCGGACGGGAACATCCTGCCCGCCGATCAGGGTGCTTTGCGCCTCTGGGCGGTCGTCCAGGGCCAACACAGGAGCAGCCGGTGGCGGCGAAGGAGTATGTCCGACATCTTCACCGTCTGCCGCCGACGATACCGTCTGGGCGACCTGTTCGATCGCCGGGGTTTCGTGGCGAAACTTGCTAAGGGCCTCCGGTACCGCAAGCGGTACGCTGTCTGTCTGGTCCACCACCTCCCGCACGGCCTCGACCGCGTCCCGCCGGTTCATCCCCTCGGCCACGATCCGCCCGGCCATCTCCCGGCGGGCGTCGTCGGTCGGGAGCTTCGCCACCTCGTAGGCGGCGGTGGACGGGATCTCGCCCCGGTCCACCCGCTCCCGCACATCCTCGGGGAGCTTGAGCAGCGTCAGCACCCGGCTGACCGTCGCCTTGCTGATGTGCAGGGCCTCGGCGAGCTGCGACCCGTTCCACCCCTGCATCCCCATGAGCGTCTGGTACGCCTTGGCCTGCTCCAAGGGCCTTAGATCTTCCCTGAGCAGGTTCTCGATCACCTGCTCCTGGAGGATCTCGCCGGGGGTCAGCTCCTTGTCGATGAACACGCACGCCAGCGTCTTCATCCCGGCCCGCTTGGCGGCCTGGTACCGCCGCTCGCCGCTAATAATCACCCACCTCCCGAGGGCGGCGTCCCACCGGACCCGGACCGGGAGGAGCTGGCCGTGCTTCTGGAGGCTCTGGGCCAGCCGGTCGAGCGCGTCCGGGTCGAACTCCTTCCGGGGCTGGTTCGGGTCCGGGACGATCTGCTCGATCTCCATGTGCCCGGCCTCGCGGGCGCGGGTGCGGCCGTGGTCCGGGCTGGCCGCCGCTACCACGGGCGGCGGCGGGGCGGCGGGCTGACTTTGTGTCCGCACGCCCAGGCTTTCGGATAGGTTCGCCCCGAACTTCCGCTTCAACGTCTCGGCCGACCGCATCAGCTCGCCCTCCGCAGCTCGTCCGCCTCGGGGCCGACGCCGGCCCGGTTGCCGAGGTACAGGAACCGGGGCTTCTCCGCCCGGAGCCGGTCGAGCCGGGCGGCCAGCTCGTCGGCGATCGCCGCCATGACCTTGGCCGCCGCGCACCGGGGCTTGTAGTGCGACAGCGGGGCGCGGGCCGCAACCGCCTCCTTGAAGTCCTTGGCGAGCGGCACCATGCCGGCGAACACGTCGTCGCCGTAGAGCTGACGAAGCTGCTGTTCGTAGGCCAGATGCACCCCGAGCCGCTTCTGCACCATCGTCAGGAGGTAGCCGGCCAACCGGAGGTCCGGGTTAGCCCGGGTGAGGGCCAAGTCGATCGCCCGCTGGACGTGGGTGATGCCTTGGGCGCCGTAGTCTTCTCCCTGAAGAGGGATCACCACCGCGTCGGCGGCGAGCAGCGCGTTCCAACTGGCCAAGTGCAGGTTCGGCGGGCAGTCGATGAACACGATGTCGAACCGCCCCTTCGCCTCCTTCAGGAACGTACGAAGGGCGTTCTGGTACTCGCCGGTCTCCTGCGGGTCCGGGACGTTGAACGAGTCGAGGTCGTTCGAGCCGGGGGCGATGAACAGCCCGTCGAACGGGGTCGGCCGGATCACCCGCTCCGGGTCCGGGTCGCAGGCGTCGTCGAAGAGGGCCACGAGGGTCTCGTGGCGGGCCATGGCCTCGGTCGCCTGCGGCCCGAAGAAGCCCTGGGTAAGTGAACTTTGCGGGTCCATGTCCACCAAGAGCACCCGCTTCCCGGACCGGGCGAACGCCCCGCCGAGGTGCTGGCAGCACGAGCTTTTCCCGACCCCGCCCTTGCGGTTCAACATGGCGACTACGGGCGGCGGCTGGGCGGTGGCGGTGGTCATGGTGATCCGGGGATGTGGGTTTCGCGGCGAAACCGATCGTTACCCGGGCATCGACACCGGCGCAAGGGGGAATCGAGCGAGACCCGCCCGGGGGTTTCGCGGCGAAACCGTTTCCGGGCCGGTGGGGCGATCTGGGCAGGAGGTGCGGGCGGACGAGTTTCGCGGCGGAACTATTTCCGGGGGTCATCGCCGAGCAACAGCCGCCGGATGAGACGCTCGACGGCGGCCTTCCGGTAGGCGTCGGCCAGGGCGCTCGGCTTCTCTCCGGCCTTCGGTTGGGCGAGCTTCTCGCGGACCCACGGGTCGGCGGTGCGGACGGCCTCGGCTTCGAGTTCCCGTTGCTGGTCCGGGGTGAGGGCGTTCCAGTACAGCTCAACCGGCGCCCGCTCGGCCGCCCGCTTCGCCTCCTCCTCGGCCACCCGCCGGGCCTGTGCTTCCTGCTGGCGGGCGCGGCGTTCCTCGGTAGCCCGCTTTTTCGCCTCCCGCTCGGCCGCCGGCTCGAACCCCTTCGGGGGCACGTAATCGTCCCGGATCGACTGGACGAGGTAGCCGGCCGGGTTCTTGGACAGCCGGGGGTCGCGGTTTTCGGCCAGCCAGTCGAACACCTCGAGCTTGGTGCGGAGCCGCTCGACGGAGTGGGCGTCGACCAGCTCGGCGGCCGTCGCCGGCGTTACCCCCCGCTGGACGAGTTCCGCCTTGACCGCCTGCAACAGCTTCGTCGCCGGCGCGACCGCCGGCGGCTCCTGCTTCCGGATGAACAACACCTTCCACTCGCCCCGGCGGACCTGGAGGTAGCGCTCGGTGAGGGCGAGCGGCTCCAGGACGCCGGCGGCTTCCAGCTCCTCGACCGCCGGTTGCATCTTCCGCCGGAGCTGGGCGTTGTCGTAGGTGCGGCTGAACCCGACGTGCTCGCAGGCGAACTCCCGGAGGTCGAACTGCCAGCGGCCGCGGCGGTAGAACCGCTTGTCGAGGAACCGGTACATCCGCCGGGCCGGGGCGAGCCGCAGCCCGAAGTAGACCCGCAGGTCGAGCTTCTTCAGGTTCTCCGCCTGGAAGCTCTGGAAGATCACGTCGTTCCAGGCGAAGGTGGAGAGCGGGAGCTCGACCTGGCCGGTCCGCCGCTGCTTCCGCCGACGGGCCTCCAGGTCGTAGATGCTGACGTTGTCGATGATGTGGAAGTGCTCGTCTACCCACGCCTGTTCGGCTTTGTCCCACCACGCCTTCTCGTAGTACAGCGTGACCCCCACCCAGCGCTTGAGCGACTCCTCCAGCCGCCGATAGCTCTGCCCCTTGTCCGGCCAGTCGAGCAGTCGGAGCAACTGGTAGCGGGTGAACGGGACGACCCGGTTCGTGAACCCGTTCGCCTTCCGGGTCAAGGCCACCAGCGCGACGAGCACGTCCTCGTCGATCGCCGTCGGCAATCCGTGTTGATCGGACGGGCTAACCGTGAGCCGCCGGGTCACCACCTCGCCGGTGGCCTGGTCCCGGATGCGGTCCTCGAACACCAGCATCCGGATGCCCTTCGGCGGGCAGTCGCCGATGAGCGAGAGGGGGAACTCGGCCAGGTTAAGTTCGTCACGGCCGTTCCGGATCAGCTCCACGGCGTCGTCGTCGGGCGTCCGGTCAAGCGCCGAGACCGGAGCGAATGTGGGGGATAGGTTCACGGCGTTTCTGGTCCTTCTTCCCCTCCGCCCAAAAGAGCAACAACACCGGGCCGTGTTGTTGTTGGTTATTGAGCAAAGGTTATTACAGGTTGTGACTCGGCCGGCCCTTTGGGATCAACGACTTACGGTCAGGTTTCCTGCCCGGAGGGTCGAACAAGGCTGCCGGCTGGGTCGCCCAACCGCCCCGAACCCTGCCGGGAGGGTCCCTGTTTCCCTGCCTCGTCAGTCGTCCAACACTGCCTGGAAGGTCGGCTAACCGCTACCGACCTTCCAGGCAGGAAAAAGGCCATCAGGGAGAGTAACGCACGTTCCGGGCGGGGCCGCAACCGGGATCGTGCAGGGGTCTGACAGATCAGATCCGGGACGAACAGGGGGACCCGAAAAGTCGGTGTGGGCGGTCGGCTACGGACCTGCCCCCACCGTCGCGCGCCCCGGACGGGAGTTTCGCCGCGAAACCTTTTTGGGGCGCGTTAAGGATGGCCCGGACAGTCACGCCGGGCGCTCCCACGCCCGGGAAGCCGTTACCGGTGGGCTTCGCTATCCGGGCCTCGGGTCACTTTGAGTAGCGGGAGCCGGGGCTGGTATCCTGGCCGGGACGGGGCACGGGATGCCCTGTCGTCGCCTGTCAGCGATCATCGCTTTGGGCATGCGTCCTCCTTGTGCGGACGGCACTCGGGACCCGGCCTCACCAGCCGGGGAAAGAGGGCGAGGGGTCACGACCTCGCCGCCGCCGTCTGCCCGTAGAGCCCGCTACGTCGAGAGGCGTTCGGTGGGTTCGAGGGAGGCTCGCCGGAGTAATCCCGCCCCGGGCCACCTGCCGTCATAGGGCAGGGGCACCACCGGGGCGAAGTAATCCCGGCGTTCTATCCCATCCCGGTTGGGGCCGGAGACGGGGCGACGCGGACTAATCTCCCTGGGCGGCGAATACCGCCCAGGAGGCCGTCACACACAAAGCGGGTGGGGGGCGCCGGGCGCTCCGAATCCCGCCCACGGGGTCCGCCCTGAGACGGGCGTTCAACGTCGGCCGGCGTGGGGACATCCTGCCTCAGCGATGAGGGGGACCGGGGCTGACACCCCCGGGTACGGTGGGAAGCCCACCGACTGGAAAAGCTCAACCACGAGAGGCCCGAACTTCGAAGGGCTTGCCGGTGAGAACGACGCGGAGACGGTGCCGAACAGGCGGCGGGGTGGGCGATAGCCCGTCCCGCCTGCGGTGACACGGCCAGCGCTCAGGACAGTAACCCGGAGCTTGTAGTGTCTGCCGGGCGAAAGGGGGAGCGGGCTGCTCCCTGCGAGTATGGCCGCCGGAAGGCGGCGCATAGGGCGTCTGGTCCGGGGGCCAATCACCCCCTTCAACCACGTGACCCGTCGTTCGATGTGTGTGGCTAACGCGGGAAGGGCTGTGGCCGCCGCGAACTCGTGACTTCAAACGCGGTGCCCGGTTGGTCGACCGGGTGGTTCAAACGCCACAGTCCGGGAGAGTGGGGCGAGTAGGAGCCGGACCCGTCCGCTCGGGAGAGCGGGTGCGGGCCCGGGGGCTGACTCCGGCAAGGCAGTCGGAGCGCCTGCGGTGCTTTACGGGTGGTGCCGGGCACGACACGCCGACGAAAGCCCTGACGGGCCATAGGTACGAGGATTTCAGCGAGACGCCGGGCGGCTCGGGGTGCCCTGTTCCCGTCGTGTGGGAGGGGTATTTCCGGGTTGCTCGAAACCGGAAGGGACTGGAGCGGCCACCCGACGTTTACCCTGGCGGGTAGGCGGGCGTGGCGGTCGGATCGGCGACCACAGCCGAGGTGTATCTACACCCCGGCGGGTCGCGCGACGCGGTTTCCCGGACGTGTAACGCCATGGATTGGCGTTACCGCCATTGGACACTACCAGCGGGGCAAACAGGCGGGCCGTTGCTGGTGGGAAAAAGGTTGTCGTGAAGGTGAACGGCCCCGGGACTGCGCCGCGAAGCTCGACTTCGGAAGCAGTCCCACCCTTCCGGCCGACCCGGGGGTGATGTACCACCACCTGGCCCTCACCCCGACCGGCTTCGTCCAGCAGCTCGTGACCAACTATCTGGCCAACGGCTTCTTCTTCTACGTCCTCGGGCACATCGGGGACGAGCGGAAGGATCCGGCCCGGACGGACGAGAAGATCCTCGCCAAGTATCGGGTCGCGGTGTCCGCCACGGAGCGGCAGCGGCGGAAGGCCGCCGGCCGGGCGAACCTCCATTACCTGCGGCACGGCCGGGTGTTCCTGATCCTGGCAACGGCCGGCGAGCACGAGTTCTTCGAGGCCGAGCGGAACAACGTCCGGGACGTGCGGGAGCACCCGATCAAGGTCTTCGGGTATTCGATCCGGGTGGTGAAGGGGCAGTTCTTGAAGACGGAAAGACCCGGCGACGCCCCCCGCCGGGACACCAAGCGACGGGTGCGGGTCCAGATCGGTCGGGAGCGGTTCCTCGACCTGAAGGCCGGGTTCCTGGCCAAGGCGCTGTCTCGCACCGCCGAGGAGCTGGTAGCGGATTTCCAGGCCACACCGTACCAGCCGTACGCCCCGGTACGGCGGCAGCTCCTGGAAATCCTCCGGCACGTCAACCGGACGCGCGAGGCGTCGGGGCTGCCCGCCGTCCCGGTCTCGGCCCTTCGGCTCCGCCGGCAAATCGTTTTCCCGTTCGGGAAAGGGAACAGCCGGCGACCGGGTTAGCGGGTTTCGCCGCCAAACCCGCCCCAGGTCGATGCAAATCGTGTTCTGTGCCCACGTCTACGGGTTACCCGCCGGCACGAACTGCATGAGGTGTAGTCGGGTAACGGGCGGAGTCCGATGAGGTGTTGTGGACGGCTGCGAGCGGTTCGGAGGAAGTGGGGGCCGAGTGCAGGTGTGTGGCGCGGCGAAAAGTCCGCCCCCGTGACGCACGCTCCCCCTTCGCCTCGGTCACTCGTCGTCCTCGGTCGCCGTCGCGGGGGCTCACCCCCCGTGCCACCCCCGCGACGGCGACCGAGGACGACGAGAAGGGGGCGACGGCCATCCCCTTAAAGCTACCCCGCCGTCGGCTCGGGTCTTCCCCCACTCACTCCGAGTCCGAGGGAGCCCGAGCGGGGCTCAACCTGAATGGTTTGGGACGGCTAGCGGAATTCCAGTGGGCGACGCGGCGGAAGGTTTTGAGGGAGGGTTTCGAGAACCGTCGGTTCCCGGACTGATGCGGCTGCCGTCCCTGAAAGGTGAACAACCCGCCCCCGCGGTTCAGCGCCGCCTTCACTATTGCGTTTATTTCGATTTACCTGGTAGACTAGCCGGTATGACGGACCCGACACACGAAAACCGACCGCCGGGGACCCGGGCGACCGCCCGGAAGCTCGTCACCCCGACCGAGGACGAATCAAGGGTGGCGGTGGAGTCGAGCCGCGCCCTGGCCGCCCACCTGGGCGGCCCCGGTGCGTCGTTGACGCTGGCCGTGAAGAACGGCAAGGGGATGGAGGACCTGGTGCTACCGGCCCCGGCCGTCCGGCTCCTGCTCAACGTCTTGACCGAGCTGGGGCAGGGAAATGCGGTCGCCCTCGACACGGTTCACCCGGAACTCACCACCCAGCAGGCGGCCGACCTCCTGAACGTCTCCCGGCCGTACCTGGTCAAGCTGCTCGACGAGGGGGTCATCCCGTCGTGGAAGATCGGCACCCACCGGCGGGTGCTGCGGGAGGACGTGCTGAAGTACAAGGCGGACATCGACGCCAAGCGGCTCCAGGCGCTCGAAGAGCTGGCCGCCCAAGCCCAAGAACTGAACATGGGCTACTGACCCGTGCCGCCGATCGCCGTCTACGACGCTTGCGTCCTTTACCCGGCCCCGATCCGGGACCTGCTCGTCCACCTTGCCGTGTTGGACGTGGTAGCGGCCCGGTGGACGGACGCCATCCACGACGAGTGGGTCGAAAGCCTGCTGGCCGACCGGCCGGACCTGACCCGCGGGCAGTTGGAACGGACCCGGGCGCTGATGAACACCCACGTCCGGGACTGCCTCGTGACCGGGTACGAGGACCTGGTTCCGACGCTGACCCTGCCCGACCCCGACGACCGCCACGTCCTGGCCGCGGCGGTCCGGGCCGGGGCGGGCGCGATCGTCACCTTCAACCTGGCCGACTT
>JAIEQO010000226.1 GCA_019747655.1 Gemmataceae bacterium
GGGCGGCGGCGCTGCTCGCCCGGGCTGAGGGCGGGGCCGCGGCGCCCGAGGAGGTGCGCGCCGCCCGGGCGGTCGAGGTGCTGGAGCGGATGGCGACCCCGGCCGCGAAGGAGTTGCTCGCCAAGCTGGCCAAAGGCGAACCGGGAGCCGAGCTGACGCGGGAAGCAGCCGCCGCGGTCAGGCGGATGAAGTAGCCACCTCCCGGACGTGGCCGACGGTCTCCGGGACGACCACCCGGACGCCGTCGGCCGTCTCGATCGTCAGGCCGTCGAACCCGGCCGCCCGGAGCACCCCCCTGGCCGCCGACCCGTCGGTGAACTCGACCGCCACCTCCCGGCCGACCAGCCCGAGCCCGTCGGCCCAGGCTGCTTCGACCGCCCCCCGATCGCCGCAGAGGAGCCGGCCGTAGCCGTCATCGAGGTGTTGGACCACCGCACCCGTCGCCGTCTTCAGGTCGAACTCCCGGCCGGTCAGCACCTTCAACGAAGTCGCCTCCGGCAGCCCGGCCGCGGCGAACTCGTCGGCGGTCTGGTTCAGGTTCAGCCCGACCCCGGCCACGGTCCGGCGGCCCTGCTCGATCAGGATGCCGCACACCTTCCTGCCGGCGACCAACACGTCGTTGGGCCACTTGATCCGCGGCCCCACGCCGGCCAGCTCCCGGACCGCCCCGGCGACCGCGACCGCCGCCCACGCCGTCAGGACCACCGGCCGCCGCAAGTGGGTGGGCGGGCAGACCACGACCGACAGGAGCAAGGAGCTGCCCGGCCGGCTCTGCCAGTGCCGCCCGAACCGGCCCCGCCCGGCCGTCTGGTCCCGGGCCACGATCACGAGCCCTTCGGCCAAGTCGTCGGCCGGCCAGTCGGCGGCGGCCGCGTTCGTGCTGCCGACCTCGTCGAACACGACGACCCGCCGGCCGACGTGCCGGGTGGGGAAGTGCCACTCCTCGCGTGGGGCGGTCACGACGGGAGGTAGTCCAGGCCGATGTCGAGGGCCGGGGCCGAATGGGTCAGGGCCCCGACGCTGATCCGGTCTACCCCGGTCGCGGCGATGGCTGCGACCGTCGAGAGGTTCACCCCGCCGGACGCTTCGAGGAGTGTAACCGGCGAGACGGCATCGCGCCGCCGGACCGCCGCCCGCATCTGCTCGGACGTCATGTTGTCGAGCAACACGATGTCCGCCCGGGCAGCCAGTGCCTCCTCCAACTGTTCGAGCGTGTCCACCTCGACCTCGACCGGGAGCCCTTCGTTCCCGGCCGCGCTTCGAGCCGTCTCGACGGCTTGCCGCACGTCCCCGCCCATGCCGGCCAGGTGGTTGTCCTTGATGAGCACGCCGTCGTACAGGCCGAGGCGGTGGTTCGTCCCGCCGCCCATCCGGACGGCGTACTTCTCCAAAAGCCGCCAGCCCGGCGTGGTCTTGCGCGTATCGAGCACCCGGGCCGGCGTCCCGGCGGCCGCGTCGACGTACTTCCGCGTCAGCGAGGCGACGCCGGAGAGCCGTTGAAGGAAGTTGAGGGCCGTCCGCTCGGCGGCGAGGAGCGCCCGCAGCGGTCCGGAGACGGACGCCAGGGTGGTGCCCCGTTCGAGCGGCGAGCCGTCCGCGAGGGAGGGGGTGAAGGTGAGCAGCGGGTCGACGGCCACGCAGACCAGCGCCGCCGCGGGTAGCCCGGCCACCACCCCCGCCGCCCGGGCCACGAACGCCGCCGCCCCGGTGCGGTCGGCCGGAATTAGCGCCCGGCTGGTCCGGTCGCCGACCGGGCCGAGGTCTTCGGCGAGGGCGAGGTCGGCGAGCGCGCGGCAGGCGTCCGCCTCGGCCGGGGGGAAGCCGTTCATGGGGGTACGGTAGCCGGTCAGTCGCCCGGCGGCACCATCGGCATCGGCCGCAGCGGCGGGGGTAAGGTGGCCGCATGTTGGACGGCGACCTCCCACTGAGCGGCCGGGTCGGCGGCGAGGACGTGGGGCGTGACCCCGGCGCCGTTGAGCGGCGCGCCCCGCGGCCCGAGGAGCCGGGCGATGGTCAGCCGGACGGTCCCGGACCGCGGGGCGTCCCGGTCGGCCGCGGTCAGCCGCAGCGGGTACTGGACCGCCCCCTTGCCGAACGTCGGCGCCCCGACCAGGACGGCCCGGCCGTTCTCCTTCAGGGCCGCCGCCACCACCTCGGCGGCCGATGCCGTCTCGCCGTCGACCAGCACGACCAGCGGCAGGTCGATGGCGGCCGGCCCGGCGGTCGCGGCGAACACCTGCCCGGCCACCTGCCCGAGCTGCCCCTGAGTGCCGACCACGACCCCGCCCGGGAGGAACCGGCGGGCCACCTCGACCCCGGCCAGGAACGACCCGCCCGGGTTCCCCCGCAGGTCGAGCACCAGCGCCCGCACCCCCTGCCCCCGCAGGGCGGCGACCTCGTCGGCCAATTCATGTGGCGTGGTGTCGCGGAACTCGCCGACCCGGAGGTAACCGACCCCGTCCTTCGAGCTGACGACCCGCCCGCCGTACACGGTCGGCAGCACGACCGGCAGCCGAACGACCTGCGGCGTCATCATCCCGTCGGCCGGGGCGAACTCGACCTCGTAGACGCCACCCGTGGGGCGCCGCAAGGCGTCGGCCAGCCCGCCGGGGGCGAGCGTCCGGCCGTTCACCCGGGCCAGCCGATCGCCGGCCCGGACGGCGGTGTGGAAGGCCGCCCACGACGCCGGGGCCACCGCCTCGACGACGTACCCGCCGTCGCCGGTGGCCAGATCGATACCGTAGCCGGACAGGTCGGTCGGAGACGCGATCCCGTCCCCCCCGACCGGTGGCAGGAAGACGGTGTACTCGTCCAGCCCGGCACAGGCCCCGGCCAGCACCTCGACGGCGACGGCCGCTGGGGACGCGGCCGGGAAGGCGTCGGCCGTGGCCGCCACCAACTCCTTGAGGGCGGCCCGGGCCTCGCGGGCATCGGCGACGGTCCGCTTGGCCCAGTTGGATTGGAGATCGGTTCGGAAGGCGGCCCGGGCGTCGGCCGGCGGGTCGCCGAGGAAGGCCTTGCGGAACGCGGCGTCGCCGACCGCCCGGTGCAGCTCATCGACCCCGCCGGCCCAGAGCTGCTGCGGGGTCGACCGGCCGGCGTCGGCGTGCATGGCCGGGACCTTCGCCACCACCTCGCCGAACACCGCCACCGCGTCGGCGGCCGACAGCCCGGCGACGTACTGGCGGTAGGCCGGGTCGCGGTGCCGGCGCGACTGCTGCACCCGGCGGAGGGCGGCGTTGAGCCGGTCACGGATGTCCGGGCTGGTCCGGTCCGTCAGGTGGAGGTGGTAGTACGCGGCGAACGCCGCCTCCCACTCGCCCACCGCCTCGGCGGCGATGGCCCGCGCCCGGAGCTGGGTTGGGGTCAGCTTCGGCCGCGCCGGGCCGGCGCTCGGCCGGACCCCGGAGCCGTCGGCCTCCCACGTGCCGGCCGCCGGCTGGGGGGGCAGCCAGACCGGGGCCGCCGAAGCCGACGGGGCCGCGACCGCCAGGGCGAGTACCGCCCCGGCCCAGCCCCGCCGGCGTGTCCGCCCGGTCGTCATGGCCGCTGTCCCCCTGGTGAATCCGCCGATGCCGGTCGCCCGCCCGGGAGAGGGAGTTGGGTGACACTATACTGGCCCGCGGCCGGGCGGGTCAAACGGTAGTTACCCCGGCGTGACCGGGATTTGCCGCTGACGCCCGCACCGCCGGTGTGATACAAACCCGGCAGGCCCGGCCGATGTTGGGGACCCGTACCCATGCCCGACCCGCACCGCCAGGAGGTCCTCGCCGGGGCCCACACCGTCGTCGTGAAGGTCGGCACCAACGTCCTGGCCGACCCGGCAGGGCGCCTCGACCGCCGGCGGATCGAGAGCCTGGCCGGGCAGCTCCACCGCGTCCGACAAGGCGGCCGGCAGGTCGCCCTCGTCTCCTCCGGGGCGATCGGGGCCGGGGTCGGCAAGCTCGGCCTCGGCAAGCGGCCGACGGACCTCCCCCAGCTCCAGGCCTGCGCCTCCGTCGGCCAGACGGCCCTGATGCAGCTCTACCAGGAGGCCCTGGCCCCGTTCGGCGTGCCCACCGCCCAAATCCTGCTGACCGCCGGCGACTTCGACAACCGCGCCCGGTATCTGAACGTCCGGAACACGGTCCGTACCCTGTTCGAGTACGGTGCCCTGCCGGTCATCAACGAGAACGACACGGTGTCGGTGGCCGAGATCAAGTTCGGCGACAACGACCACCTGGCGGCGATGGTCACCAACCTCCTGCGGGCCCCGCTGCTCGTCCTCCTGACCAACGTGGACGGCCTGTTCGCCGGCGACCCGCGGACGAACCCGGCGGCCGAGCGGCTCGTGACCGTACCGCACATCGACCACGCCGTCACAACACTGGCCGGGGACTCGAAAAGCGTCCTGGGGACGGGCGGCATGCGGAGCAAACTCCGGGCCGCCCGGCTGGCCACGGCCGCCGGCGAGGCGGTCGTCATGGCGAACGGGTCCGAGGACGGCATCCTCGACCGGGTGTTCGCCGGCGAGCCGGTCGGGACGCTGTTCCTGCCGCACGGGGCGGACGTGCCGTCCTGGAAGCGGTGGGTAGGGTTTACGGCCCGGCCGGCGGGCCGGGTGGTCGTCGACGCCGGGGCCCGGCGGGCGGTCGTCGAGCAGGGCAAAAGCCTCCTGCCGGTCGGGGTGACGGCGGTGGTCGGGGAGTTCCGCAAGGGCGACGTGATCGCCGTCTGGGACGAAACCGGGCAGGAGGTTGCCCGCGGACTGAGCAACTACGGAGCGGCCGACGCCGAGAAGGCCCGGGGCCGCCGCGGGGCCGGGGTCGGCACGACCGCCTACGCCGAGCTGATCCACCGGGACAACCTGGTGGTGACGGCCGAAGGTCGGTCGGAGGGCAGGGCAGAAGATGTCTTGACAGGATAACAGGATGAAACAGGATAATGAAATCAGTCCTCCTGCTCCCATCTTGTCCATCCTGTTATCCTGTCAAAACTGTCTTGCCCGGTCCTGACCGGTGAAAGGAAATCCGGCCCGTCGGGCGTTAGCCCGGGCCGCCCGGGTCGTCAACCCGGTGGCCACCGATGAACGCCGGCCGGCCGCTGTGATGCCGCGTGGTTCCGCCGACCCCCCCGGGCCGCCGCGAGGCTCCGCCCGCCGGGCGGAGTTCGAGGCCCTGCACGGCCGGTACAGCCGCGAGGTCTGGGCGCTGGCCTACGCCCGGTGGATGGACCCGGACCTGGCCCTGGACGTGACCCAGGAGGCGTTCCTGCGGCTGTGGCGGCAGTGGGAGGCCGGGGAGGACATCCAGAACCCCCGGGCGTGGCTCCTGCGGGTCGCCCGGAACCTGGCCGAGGACACGGCCAAGAGCTCGTTCCGGCGCAACGGGACCCAGCCGCCGGAACTGCTCAACGGGGTGCGGTCGGCCCAGCCGGGGCCGGCCGAGCGGCTGGAGCGGGACGAGATGTTGGCCCACGTCCGGGCCGTGCTCGAAGAGCTGGCCCCGGCCGACCGGGACATCCTGACCCTGCGGTACGCCCTCGACTACGACGCGAACACGATCGCCGAACTCCTGGCCGTCAACGTGACGGCGGTCCACATGCGGCTCAGCCGGGCCCGGCAGCGACTCGCCGACCGGCTGGCCGCCCACCCCGACTTCCCCCCCGGCCCCGGGCCGAGCGCATGAGCCAGACCAACCACCCGCCGGATGCCCTGGATCAGGCGTTCGCCGACTATTTCGGGTCCCAGATGCCCCGGCCCTGGCCAGCGGCCCCGGCCGTGGCGTCCGCCGCACCCGCCAGGCCGGCCACCGACCCGTCCCGGCGGGCCCGCTGGACGCTGGCGGCGTCCGTCGCCCTTGTCCTCGGTGGCTGCTGGTTCCTGAGTAACGGTAGCCAACCCGGGAGCCGGTCCACGACAAAGCCCGGCCCGGCGGGCGTGGCCGACCCGTTCGCCGGCTCAACGGCGACGATGCCTGACGCCCTCAAGGGCCGCCCGAAAGCCCCGACGAATACGAAGCAACCGGGCGACGGGTTCAAGCCCGGCTCGATCAACCTACCGTAACCCACGTCTCGGTAGGCGATTCGGCCTGCCGCTCCTGTCAATTTGGTAGGACGATTTTTCTTCAATTCGAGTTATTCTGTTTCAGACGTGGGGTGTGCATACCGCCAGAAACAGCAGCCGGGGCGGAGCCGGGTAGACAATCCCGACCGGGAGACTTTAGAATGGGTGAGAACGAGTCCGCCCGTCGCGTCGCCCCCCGCCCCGCCGGGCCTCACCCAACACACGACCGATGGAGAGTAGGTTGACCTCCGAACCCGTCGCGGCCGACGACTTCGACCCCGCGACCGGCCCCGCCCCCGATGCCACCGCGGGACCGACCCCCGACCCGACCGACGACGCCGACGACCTGCCGGACGACGAGATCGCCGAGGGCCACGCCGACCCGGACGCCGACCGGGACTTCGACGCCGAGCCGCCCGAGCACGAGCTGCCGCCGGAAACCGACCCGGCGATGACGTTCGCCGACCTCCAGCTCATGCGGCCGCTGCTCGAAGCCGTCACCCACGCCGGGTACGTCCACCCCACCCCCGTCCAGGAAGCCGTCATCCCCGTGGCCATGCGGGGCAAGGACGTGATCGGCCAAGCCCAGACCGGGACTGGGAAAACCGCCGCGTTCCTGCTGCCGTTCATGAACCGCTGGCGGCCCCACAACCTGAAGGGCCCCATCGGGCTGGTCATGACCCCGACCCGGGAGCTGGCCCTCCAGGTCGCCACCGAGGCCGAGACGCTGGCCCCGAGCCGGCGGTTCCGGACGGTCGCCGTGTACGGCGGCGCCCGGATGGGCAAGCAGTTGGAAGGCCTGGCCCGCGGCTGCGACCTCGTCGTCGGCACCCCCGGCCGGATGCTCGACCACCTCCGCCGCGGGTCGATGACCCTCAACGACATCAAGTTCGTCGTCCTCGACGAGGCCGACCGGATGCTCGACATCGGCTTCCGGCCGGACATCGAGCGCATCCTCAAGCGGTGCCCGCTGGCCCGGCAGACGCTGCTCATGTCGGCGACCGTGCCCGACCCGATCAAGCGGCTCGTCCACCGCTACATGACCGACCCGGTCCACCTGCAACTGACCCCGAACGTGCCGACGGTCGAGAAGATCCGCCAGTCGTACTTCACCGTCGACGCCGAGAAGAAGTTCGACCTGCTGCTGAAGGTGATCGACCGGGAGAAGCCGCGGCAGGGGCTGATCTTCGTCGAGCGGAAGCGGTGGGCGGACAACCTCTACCGGGACCTGAAGCGGGCCGTCCGCGGGGCCGCGGTGATCCACGGCGACCTGCCGCAGTCGCAGCGGGAAAAGATCATGGCCGCGTTCCGGACGGGGGACATCAAGTTCCTGATCGCCACCGACGTGATGAGCCGGGGGATCGACGTGGACGACCTGTCCCACGTCATCAACTTCGACCTGCCGCAGGACATCGAGAGCTACGTCCACCGGATCGGCCGGACCGGGCGGATCGGCCGGGACGGCATCGCCATCTCGTTCGTGACCCCGGAGCAGGGCGGGCTCTTGACCGAGATCGAGGTGATGATCAACAAGCTGATCGAGGCCGACTCGGTGCCGGGCGAGTGGTACACGTCGAAGCGGGTGTCGTCGATGACCCGGCCGACGTTCGTGCCGACCGACCCGGCGGTCCAGGTGGCGAAGCTGCGTGACGACAGCGGCTGGGGCGTGGACGAGGAGGATGTGAGGGGCGGCAAGCTCGGGGTGGCCGAGGGCGAGGCGGCCCCGCGGGACGACGACGCCCCGCCGGCGGCCGCGGAGAAGAAGCCGATCCTCGGCAAGCACCGCCGCCGGTACAGCAACCGGCTGTGAACAGTCGGTGAGCGTCGGGCCGTTAGGCCGACGGTCGCGTCCGTGCGGGGGGCTTCGGCCCCCCGTTTTCGTTGGTGGTGAATAAAGTCGCCGGTCTCGGGGAAGTAGTAGGCGAGGTCCGCGGAGGGGTGACGATGGCGACGCACGCGGCCGGCGGGTTCATCGAGCGGCTCCGCCGGTCGGTCGGGCCCGAGCCGTCCGACGCCGGGCTGGTCGAGGCGTACCGGGTCGACCGGGACGAGGCGGCGTTCGAGGCCCTGGTCCTGCGGCACGGGCCGATGGTCCTGGGCGTCTGCCGGCGGGTCCTCCGCAACGAGGCCGACGCCCACGACGCCTTCCAGGCCACGTTCCTGGTGCTGGTCCGCAAGGCCGGGTCGCTCCGCGACCCGGGGCGGGTGTCGAACTGGCTGTACGGAGTCGCCTATCAGACCGCGCGCAAGGCCCGGGCGGCGGCCCGCCGCCGGCGGGAGGTCGAATTGGCGAGCGGGGGGTGTGAACCCCCCGGTGGCCGGGACCGGGGGGTTCACACCCCCCGCTCGCCCGAGCAGGACGACCTCACGACCGTGCTCGACGCCGAGTTGGCCGGGCTGCCGGACATCTACCGGCAGGTAATCGTCCTGTGCGACCTCCAGGGCCGGACCATCCGGGACGCGGCCGGTGAACTCGGCTGGCCGGTCGGGACGGCGGCCACCCGGCTCACCCGCGGCCGGGCCAGGCTGGCCCAACGGCTGTTGGCCCGGGGCCTCGGTCCCACGACCGCGGCGGTGGCGGCGGGCATCCCGGCGGCCCTCCTGACATCGACGATGCGGGCCGCCGCGGCGTTCGCGGCCGGGTCGACCTGCGTGTGCCCGGCGGCCGCCCAACTCGCGGAAGGAGTGCTACGAGCCATGCTCATCAAGAAGCTGACGGTGGTGGCGGCGCTCGTCGTGGCGGTGGGGGTGGTCGTGGGCGGGGTGGGGCGGTTCGCCCTCCCGGCCCGGGCTGAGAATCCGACGCCCGCCCCGATCGTCCAGAAGGACACGCCGAAGGCCGACCCGGCCCCGGTGCCGCCGGCCACGCTGCTCGAAGCCGGGGTCTGGTATCCGTACCGGATCGACCGCGAGGGTCGGACGATGGACGTGTGCGACACCCCGCCGCATGGCCTGCTGTGGGGGCCCGACCCGGGGCCGATCCGGGAATCCGTGTTCCATCACGACCCGATCGGGCCGGTGGTGGTGCGGGGGCTGTCAGTCGCAAAGGACGCGGCGGTCACGATCGACGGCAAGGCCGGTCAGCTCGACAAGTTGTCCGGCGCGCGGCTCCGCTTGAGGTTCGGCGGGGACAGCCTGACCGTGACCGCGATCGACGCCAAGTCGCCCCCGCCCGTCTTCTGGCCCGTGGTCAAGTCGGTAGACGCCGCGAAGAGGACCGTCACCGTCCAACTCGCCGACCGCGGCGCGGCGACCGAACTGGCGGTCGCCGCTGACGCGGTCATCACCGACCGGCTCGGGCGGAAGTTGGCCCTGGCCGACTTGCCCCCCGGGACGAAGACGGGGTTGGTGCTAGGCGTGGACGACGGGCGGCCGGTGGTCAAGAGCCTCCGGACGTGGAAGGACTAAGGTTCGACCCGGAGGGTCACGCAGGCAGGTGGGGGGCTTCGGCCCCCCGCGTTCGTTTACGGCTGTGATTGCGACCGGCCCGGCCGGCGTGGTACAACGGTGGCGTGAGGAGGATGGCGCGATGCCGATGACGATGGTCGGTGGTCCGATCAAAGCGACCGTCGCGGGGTTCCGGATGTTCACCCTGGCCGAGTACCACAAGCTGATCGAACTCGGGGTGCTGACCGAGAACGACCCCGTCGAGTTGATCGACGGCTGTCTGGTGGAAAAAATGCCCCATGACCCGGTCCACGACGGCACGATCCAACTCGTCAGTCGTGCCGTTCTCCGGCTTGCCCCGCCGGGCTGGTGTGGCCGAATCCAGTCGTCGGCGACCCTGCCGCCGAGCGAGCCGGAACCCGACTTTGTACTGGCTCGGGGCGACGAGCGGAGTTACTTGAGGCGGCACCCCGGGCCGGGCGACATCGGCCTGGTCGCCGAAGTCTCGAACAGCAGCCTGGAGTACGACCGCGAGGACAAGACGCGGGTGTACGCCCGGGCCGGGCTGCCGACGTACTGGGTGATCAACGTCGTCGACAACCAGGTCGAGGTCCACGAGCGGCCGTCCGGTCCGGTCCCCGACCCGCGGTACGCGGCGGTGACGACTTACAAGCCAGGTGACGCCGTCCCGCTCGTGCTGGACGGCGTCGCGGTCGGCTCGATCCCGGTCAACGATCTCCTGCCGTAGCCGTCACACCCGCAACTCGGCCGTCAAGCCGAGCTTGCCGGCGTACCGCGCCCGGATCGGCTCCACCTCGTCCGCCACGAACTCGGCCACCTGTTCCGGGGCCCGGCCGACGAACCCCCGCGGGTCGAGGGCCGACCCGAAGTCCACGCCCGCGAACGCCGGGTCCGCCTTCAGCCGGTCGAACAGCTCGGTCGCCGAGCCCTCCCCGGCCTTCACCTTCGCCGTGACCTCGTGGCTGTGCCGGCGGATGACCTCGTGGGCCTCCTGCCGATCGGCCCCGGCCTGTACCGCCGCCATCATCAGGTTCTCGGTCGCCATGTATGGCAGGTAGTCCCGTACGTTCCGGGTGATCACCGGCCGGTTCACGACGAGGCCGTTCGCCAGGTTCAGGGCGATCCGCAACACCGCGTCGGCTGCCAGGAACGCCTGTGGGATGTACAGCCGCCGGGCCGCGCTGTCGTCCAGGGTCCGCTCGAACCACTGGGTCGCGGCCGTGTTCGCGGCCATCGCCGGCAGCCCCATGACATACCGGGCCAGCGAGCACATCCGCTCGGCCCGCATCGGGTTTCGCTTGTACGCCATCGCGCTCGACCCGACCTGCTCGGACTCGAACGGCTCGTCGATCTCTTGCCGGTGAGCGAGCAGCCGCAGGTCGTTGCCCCACTTGTGGGCCGACTGGCCGAGTCCGCTCAGGGCGTCGAGCACCTGCGTGTCGATCTTCCGCGAGTAGGTCTGCCCGGTGACGGGGAAGACGTGACCGAAGCCCATCTTCTCGGCCACGAGGCGGTCGAGCCGCTTGACCTTATCGTGGTCGCCGCGGAACAGGGCCAGGAAACTCGCCTGGGTCCCGGTCGTCCCCTTCGCCCCGCGGAACGGCAACTCGTCTCGGCGGCGTTCGAGTTCCTTCAGGTCGATCACCAGGTCGTAGAGCCACAGGCAGGCCCGCTTGCCGACGGTCGTGAGCTGGGCCGGCTGGAAGTGGGTGAACCCGAGCGTCGGCTCGTCCTTCCACCGCTCCGCGAACCGGGCCAGGGCGTCGACCGCCGCCGCCAGCGTGTCGCACACCTGCCCCAGGCTCTCCCGCATCAGGATCAGGTCGGCGTTGTCGGTGACGTAGCACGACGTGGCCCCGAGGTGGACCACGTCCCGGACGCCCGGGGCCACGTCCCCGAGGGCGTGGATGTGGGCCATCACGTCGTGCCGCAGCCGGCGTTCGTGGTCGGCCGCCCGGCCGAGGTCGATGTCGTCGAGGTGGGCCCGTAGCTCGGCGAGTTGTTCCGGCCGGATGCGCGGCGAATGGCCGTCGTCGGCGGTCAAACCCAGTTCGGTCTCGGCCTCGGCGAGGGCCAGCCACAGCCGCCGCCACGTCCGGAACTTCCGCAGCGGCCCCCACCGCTCGGCCATCTCCCGGCTGGCGTACCGGCCGATTAGCGGGTTGTCGTACACGTCGGCGGGGGTGGTCATGGCGGACTTGAGCGAAACCGGCGAACCCCGAGCGTGAGCGAGGGGGGGGTGCCCGTCACCCCCTCGCTCACGCTCGGGGTTCGCCATCCGGCACCGTCCGCAAGTTGGTTTACGATTTCCGCCCGGTGAGCGGCCGCGCGGCCGTTGCCGGGGCGGTCCGTCGGTTAGAGTTGCCCGACAGGATGTCCGCCCGGGGTCCCGGGCCGCTGTCGGAAGGAGGACGACATGCTCCGGAAGGTGCTTCCGCTGGTCGCGGCCGTCGGGCTGTGGGCCGCGGCCGGGCCCGACGCCCGGGCCGCCGACCCGCCCCTGACCCAGTTCCACTACTACCCGTACCAGTACTTCCCGCACAGCTACTGGCCGGCCAACAGCCCGCAGTGGCCGGAGCCGAAGGGCCACCCGTACGTCCGCCCGCCGGCCTACCAGGCGTACCCGCCGTTCCTGGAGCCGGGCTGGCGGTACGAGCTGTGGTCCCCGATGAAGTACTACCGCGGGCAGCACTTCTGGCTGGACCAGTTCTGAGAGACAACCCCACCCCCTAACCCCCTCCCCCGCAGGGAGAGGCGGGACCAGACACGAGCCGTTGGTCTGGTCCCCCCTCTCCCTGCGGGGGAGGGGGTTAGGGGGTGGGGTCTCTTAGCTCTAACTGTGCGTGTGGACCTTCTTGAAGTGCTCGGCCACCCGCTCCATCGCCACGTGCCAGCCGCAGTCGTCGCACGGCGGGACGGTCGGGTAGCACTTCGGGCAGTAGAGCGGTCCGCCGTGGAGGAACTGTTCGAGCCGCTTGCGGTCCGGGCCGGTGGCCGCCTCGACCGAGGTGGGGAACTGCACGGCCGCCTTACACTTCTCGCACGGTCGGGTGTTCCGCTCGGCGATCACCGGCTTGTAGTGGTCGTGGACGCCGCGGGGGACGACCCCGCTGCCGGTGCAGAGCGGGCAGGTCATCCCGAACTGGGCCAGGATCGCCTTGCGGATGAACTCGCTCTTGTTCGGTAGATGGTCCAGGAACGCGGCCAGGTCCTCCTCCACCTTGAACGCCACGATCTGCGACTTCTGGGCCTTCGGCTCTTTCCGGGCCATAGCTTCCGCCGGCGGGGTGGGTTAACGACTTCATCAAATCGTATACCCCTGGTCAACCGGCCGCAACCCGGCCCCGGGAACGAGAACGGCCCGGGGGACCGCCCCGGGCCGCACCACCGAACTCGACCCAGGGTCAGTTCGGGTCTTTGCTGCCGCCCTTGCCCTTGCCGCGGCCCTTGGTGATGATCTCGGTCAACTTCCCGTCCTTGACCTCGATCTCCATCTTCATCTTCCCGGCCGCCTTCTCGCTCGACAGGAACCGCTCGATCTCTTCCAGCTTCCCTTCCTTCTTGTTCCCGTCCTTGTCGATCCGGGTCACCTTGGTCTTGTCGGTGATGGTGTAGGTCGCCTCCTTGTCGTCCTTGTCCTTGACCGTCACCTTCTTGGTGTCCTTGTCGTACTTGACCAGGGTGACGGTATCGGCGGCGACCACCAGGCCGACCACCAGGAACATGCACCCGAGCGCCAAGAGCAGCTTCCGCATGGGAACAACCTCCGACCGGCCGGCTCCGACACCCGGTCCCGTACCGGGCGGCGTCCCCGGCCCAGTGACTCCGACGGGCGACCGGCCACTCGCATTCAACGGGAGGGATGCGTCCGGGGCCAACGGCCCGTCGGACTCTCACCCGGCTTTCATCCCGCCCGCGGTCCGGCCCACCTCGCCGGGCACCGGCATGGTATGATGAACCCCACTACCGACCCCGGGTTCCGTCCTGCCGAGGAAAATCCCCCATGCCGGTCCCGCCGCACGCCCGGAACAGGTTCCCCGTCTTCACCGCCGTGGCCGGGTTCGTCCTGGCCGCCGGGCTCGTGGGCTTCGCCGCCCAGCCGCCGGAGGAAGAAGAAGCCACCCCGCCGAAGAAGGTCGAGAAGAAGCAGCCCGGCGAGGAGGAGGGGGGCAAGACGCCGCCGGCCAAGAAGCGGATCGAGGTGGACGACCCCGACGGCCCGGCGGCCAAGGCCGGCAACAAGCCGGACGCTCAGCTCGACGAGCTGGTGAAGGCGGCCGAGGCGGCCCCGGCCCCACTCAAGGAGGTGTTCACCAAGTTCGCGGTCCCGTCCGACCGGCTGACGGAGGCGAAGGGGGGGGCGATCCGGATCAAGCCCTTCCCGGTGTACAAGACCGACCCCCGCTTCAAGGGCGACAAGGCGGTGGTGGTGACCGAGCTGGACTCCAAGGGGAAGGTTCGGGAAACCCGGGAGGTGCCGGCCGCGGAACTGAAGCAGCTCGAACACTACGAGGAGTTGGTGCTGGCCGAGGCCGACAAGCTCCTCAAGGACACGTCCACCGCCGGCGGGGTGTCGGCCGACGCCCGGGCTGCGGCCGCTGAGACCCTGCTGGCCGCCGCCCTTCGGTTCCACGACTACGCCCGGGCGAACAACCTCCGGCCGGGGAAGCCGTGGGAGCCGATCCGGCCGGCCCTGGCCGGCAAGCTGAAGGACGTGCGGCTCCAGGCTCTGCGGCGGGCCGTGGCCGGGGGGAACTGGCCCCGGGCCCAGGAGGCCGGGGACGTGCTGATCGCCTCCTACCCGAAGGACGCGGCCGTCGGCAAGGAGGTGGCCGAGGCCCGGCTGGCGGCGGCCGAGCCGCTGATGAAGACCGGGGCCCACGCCGACATGACCCGGGCCCGGGAGCTGCTCGACGGGCTGGAGGCCGCCTTCCCCGAGGCCGTCGACGAGCGGGTGAAGAAGCTCCGCCGGGCGCTGACGGCCGAGGCCACCCGGCTGTACGAGCGGGCCAAGGAGTACAACGCGCAGGGGAACAAGGTGGACGCCGGGGGCGACCTCGCCCGGGCCGCCTTGCTCGACCCGACCGTCCCCGGGCTGCGGGAACTCCAGCAGCAGCTCGGGTCGAGTAACCCGATCCTGTACGTCGGGGCCCGGCTCTTGCCCGAGCGGCTGTCCCCGGCCACCGCGCGGTACGACAGCGAGCGGCAGGCGGTCGAGCTGATCTTCTCCGGGCTCCTGGACGAGGTCCCGGACCGGGACCGGGCCGGGGCCGTCCGCTACCGGCCGGGGGCGACCCAGGGGCTGCCGCTGGTCGTCCCCGGCGGGCGGGACCTGACGCTCCGGCTCGCCCCGCCCAAGTCCCCCGCCGACGGGGACGGGTTCGACGCGGCCGACCTGGTGGCCACCGTCAAGCTCCTCCGGGCCCGGCCGGAGACCTGGACCGGGTACCCGCTGCCCTGGCTGTACGACCTCCCCGCCCCGCAGGGCGGGGCCGGCGTCCGGATGTCCTTCGACCACGGCCACCCCGACCCGCGGGCCTTGTTGACCTTCAAGGTGCTCCCCGGCCGGAGCCTGCTCGACAGGAAGAAAGATGCCGACGACGCGGAGTTCGCGGCCAAGCCGACCGGGACCGGGCCGTTCCGGGTCTACCGGCTACCGGACAACGGGGCGGTCGGGCCGCGGGAGCTGGTGCTGACGAACAACCCGGCCTACGGCAGCTCGCGGGACCGGGCCGGCCAGCCGATCCTCCGCGAGGTCCACTTCGTCGAGACCGCCCGGATGCCGGACCCGCTGGCCGAGTTCAAGGCCGGCCGGCTCCACATCCTGCCGGACGTGACCCCGGCCGAGGTCAAGCGGGTCCGGGCCGGGGAGCGGACCGAGTTCCAGGGGAAGGCGAAGGTGGTCACCGCCCAGGTGAACCGCCGGGTCCACATCCTGGCCGTCAACCTCCGCCGGCCGCCGCTCCAGAACAAGAAGCTCCGGCAGGGGCTGAACCTCGCCATCGACCGGGAGCAGGTGTTGCGGGAGCAGTTCCGGTTCGCCGGGCCGGAGAACCGGCAGTACGACATCGGCATGTCCGGGCCGTTCCCGCCGAAGTCCTGGGCCACCCCCAAGGACAAGTCCGGGCTGCCGGTCCCGCTGGTGAACAAGGACCTGGCGGCCAAGCGGCTGACCGAGTACCTCGACGCCCCGGGCGCGGTGCCCGAGCTGAAGGTCATCTACGCCGAGAGCGACCCCATGGCCGGGCCGGCCGTCGCGGCCATCAAGGCCCAGGTCGAGGGGCTGTTCCGGGAGGGCGGCAAGCGGCTGACCCTGACCCCCGAGCCGATCCCGGCCCGGGAGCTGATGAAGCGGGTGGAGGACGAGAGCCGGTACGACCTGGCGTACCTGCCGTTCGAGTACCCGGACGACTGGTACCCGTACGGGCTGGCCGCCTTCCTCGACCCGGCGGCGGCCGGCCGGGGCGGGCGGAACTGGACCGGGTTCCTGTCCGCCCAGACGAACCCGGACGAGCAGGACCGCATCCTCGGCGGTGAGCTGGCGGCCCTGCTGTTGCACAAGGATTACACCGGCGAACTCCTCCACCGGGCTAAGGAAATCCACGGGCTGTTCAACGAGGCCGTCCCGTTCGTCCCGCTCTGGCACCTGGACCGGCACATGATCGTCCACAGCGGCCTGAAGGTGTTCCTGGACGACTCGGCCGAGCCGGCGCCGCCGTCCCTCCTGAACCAGAGCACTCTGTTCCAGAACGTCGCCCGGTGGCGGCTGGAGTAGCGGCCCGGGCGGATCAGGCCGGCGTCGTGAACGGTGGCCCGGTGGCGGCGGTCCCGGCGGGCGGCCGTCTGCCCGCGGACCCACTTCGCGACCGGGTTCTGGTTTGTACTCGCGTTCGCCGGCATCCGGCTCGCATACGCCGCGTGACACGCCAACTCGTAGGGCCGGCTGTGCCGGCCATGACAACCAACGGCCGGTACAGCCGGCCCTACGAACTCGGCGTGACGGGTTAGCGGCTCAGTGCCCGCACCCGGGCCACGACCGCCGGGCCGACCCGGTCGAGCGGCAACACCTCGGCGGCCGCCCCGGCGTCGGCCGCCGCCTTCGGCATCCCGTACACCACGCACGTCTGCCGGTCCTGGGCGACCGTGTGCCAGCCGCCCCGGCGGAGGGCGAGCAGGCCGGCCGCCCCGTCCGTCCCCATCCCGGTCAGGAGCACCCCGACCCCGTGCCGCGGGCCGCGGGCGGCGAGGCCCGTGAACAGCACGTCGGCCGACGGCCGGTACGGGGCCGACCGCGGGGTCGGGGTATACCGGAGCCGGCCGTCCGGCCCGAGTTCGAGGTGGTCGTTCGTGGCCGCGAGCAGGACTTCGCCGGCGGCCGGGGCGTCCCCGTCCCGGGCGACCCGGACCGGCAGCCTACAACCCGTTCCGAGCCGGACGGCCAGCCCGGGGGCGTACTCGGCGGCGATGTGCTGGGCGATCAGGACGGCAGCCGGGAGGTCGGGCGGGAACGCCCGGAGGACGGCCGCCAGGGCGTCCGGCCCGCCGGTCGAGGCCCCGATGGCGACCACCGGCGGGAGGTCGCCGGCCGGTGCCGGGGTGGACGGTAGCGCCGGGTGCAGGGCCGTTCCGCTGTCGCCGCGGAGGGCGGCGCCGAGCTTGGCCAGCCGGTCGATCAGCGGCTCGGCCCGGACGACGGCACCGCCCGGGCCGAGGCCGGGCGTCTCGACGGCGTCGAGGGCCCCGGCCCCCATCGCCCGGTAGACCAGGTCGAAGTTCCCGCCGACGGTCGAGGTCACCACCAGGATCGGGCACGACCGTGCCCGCATGATCCGGCGGGTAGCCTCGGCCCCGTCGAGGCGGGGCATGACCAGGTCCATCAGGACCACGTCCGGCGGGTCGGCGGCGGCCAGGGCGACGGCCTCGTCCCCGTCGGCGGCCGCCCACGCGACCGAGTGCCCGGGGACCGACAGGACCACCCGCCGGAGCACCTCCCGGGCGACGGCCAGGTCGTTGACGATGGCGACGCGCATGGTGTCGAGTTTCGAGTTTGAAGTCTCGAGTTTCAAGCCAGTCTACCCGTCGCACTAGGTTCTGTCTGCTGAAACCGGTTGGCTGCGGAGCAGCCGGAGGTAGCGGCGAATCATGGCGAGTTGCACGGTGGC
>JAIEQO010000183.1 GCA_019747655.1 Gemmataceae bacterium
ATCTGGTTGACCGAGATCGCGTACCCGACCCCGACGTTCACCCGGAACCGCTTCTCGAAGTTGATCCGGCCGTTGATGCCGATCAGCTCGCCCTTCATGTTGAACAGCGGGCCGCCGGAGTTGCCCGGGTTGATCGACGTGTCGACCTGGATGCAGTCGGTATACTCGCTGATCCCGGGCATGCTGCCCATCGGCTCGTACCGGTTGGTGCCGCTGACGAGGCCGTAGGTGACGGTCGGGGTGAAGTCGAGGGCGACGGAGAACGGGTTGCCCATCGCCAGCGACCAGTCGCCGATCCGGACCTTGTCGCTGTCGCCGAGCTTGACGAACGGGAACGGCTTGCCCGGCTCCTTCGGCAGGAGCTTGACCAGGGCCACGTCGCCGACCTTGTCCTGGCCGACGAGTACCGCGTCGTACAGGACGCCGTCGGCCAACCCGCACTGCATGACCGGGCCGGTCGGCTGGATGACGTGGTGGTTGGTCAGGGCGTACCCCTCGGGGTCGATGACCACGCCCGAGCCGACGGCCTGCCCGCCGAGCATGCAGACGGCGACCACGGCCGGGCTGACCTTGGCGATGACCGAGACCCGGTCGGCCTCGGCCGCCAGGACCTTCTTGTCCACCGCCGGCGGCTGAGCCCCGGCGAGCCGGGGGTGTGAACCCCCGGAGGGCAGGACCGCGACGGCGAGTCCGAGGGCGAAGACGGAAGGCGGCAGCAGTCGGGTCATGGGATGTGCAGACGAGGGGGTTACTTGAGGACCCGGGCGTCGGCCAGGATCAGGGTGGTCGACGCCCCGGGCGGGGCCGACCCCTCGACCAGCAGGCGGAGGGTCTGGACGCCCTTCACGTCGAGGGTGAGCGGCTTCGGCTTGTCGGAGCCGCGGACGGTCTCGGTGGCCAGCACCCGGCCGTCGGCCTCGACCGTCAGCCGCAGCTCGGCCGCGTTGGCGTGGCGGGCGTCGGCGAACCCGACCAGGGCCTTGAACTCGCGGTAGTCGCCGCCGAGCGGGTACGTCACCACCGTGTCGGCGGCCAGGCCGACGCCCTTCGGGTACGACACCCCGTCGAGCAGGATGGCCGCCTCGGTGGGCAGCCGGTCGCGGACGTAGGGCGGCGGGCCGGCCGCGCCCTTCAGGAGGGCGAACGCCTTCTCCTCGGCCTCGGGCGGGGGCGGGGCGTCCACCTGGGCGGCGAAGTCCGAGAGGTAGGCGACGTTCCCCTGGGCGTAGTCGAGTTTGGCCACCCCGGCCGCGGCCGGGTAGCGGACCGTCACCCCGGCCACGGTGGTGACGGTGATCCCGGACCCGGCCATCTCGACCGCCCGGGCGGTCAGGACGTTGCCGAACACGTCCACGACCTTGCACAGCGTCGGCGGGACGGCGGCCGGCGGGGGCGGGGCGAAGACCAGCCCGCCGGTGGCCCGGGAGAGCCGCAGGTCCTCGGCCGTCCCGCCCTCCTTCTCGAACTTCACCGTCGTACCGTCCGGGCTGCCGCCGACGACCGTGCCGGGGACGAAGTTCAGCCCGTCGGCTTGGCGGATGACGTACAGGTCCCGCTTGCCGCGGGCGGCCAGCAGCTTCCGCCAGTCGGCCTTGAGCTTCGGGTCCTCGGCCCCGCGCAGGACGTGGGCGACGGCCCCGAGCGGCAGCTCGAAGGCCGGCGGCGGCACCCCGGCCGGGCCGGGCAAAAGCTCGACCTCGAACGCCTTGCCCTTGAGGAGGAACTTGCCGACCCGGAAGGCCGACCCGTCGGTCAGTTGCAGTTCGCTGTACTTGGCGTCCTTCGGCGGGGCGGCGACCGGCCGGCCGAAATCGACGGCCAGAATCTCTTTCGCCGAGACCTTCGTGTCGGCGGCCCCGGCGCGGAACGTCACCCCGTCCTTGTCGACGGCGACGAGGGTGCCGGCGAGCTTCTTGCCGGCCACGGTCGAGAGGTCGTCGGCCCCGGCGGCGGCCGTGAGGACGAGCGCGAGCAACAGGGCGGGGGTCAGCCGGCGGACGGGCATGATGGGAAGCTCGGATGCCGAGGACGATTTGTGCGTCGGGGCGGGGTCACTTGATCCCGTGGACCCGGTTGAGCGACTTGAAGTACTCGTCGATCATCGGCTTGTACTTGGCCGGCAGGTCGCGGGTCAGCTCCTCGACGACCTTGGCCCGCTTGTCGGCCGGCAGGCCGCCCCACTGTTCGGCCACCTCGCGGAGCTTCTTGTCGTCGACCCGGCCGGCCCCGCTGGTGATCTTGGCGACCGAGTCCGGGGCCGGGCTGCTCGGGGTCAGGCTGCCGCCGGCCTTGTTCCCGGGCTTCCCGCCGTTCGGGCAGTTCCCGCCGTTGCACTGCCCCTTGCACTGGTTCTCCAGCTCCTTGATCAGCTCGTCCAGCCGGAAGACGATCCGCTTCTGGATGTCCTGGGTCTTCTCCCCCGGCCGGGCCAGGTCGAGCCGGCGGCCGCTGTTGTCCATCAGCCGCTCGATGTTCGTGAAGTCCTTCGGGTCGGGCGACCAGTTGGCCATGTCGAAGGCCATCAGGATGGCCACCATCTTGTACCGGTCCGGGGCGTCGGTCACGTCGTCCAGGAGCCGGGTGATGGTGGCCACGGCGGCCTCCCGCTTCATGGTCGCGTGTTCGGACACCGCCTTGAAGAAGAAGTACCCGGCCGGGTCGACCACCTGCTCCGGGGTCACGCCGGCCAGCGCGGCCAGGGCCTCCTCGTAGGCCTTCCGGCCGGCGTTCGCCTTGGCGAAGGTCAGGGCCAGGTTGGCCCGGAGGAACGGGTCCTGCTTGGCGTCGGAGAGGACGGCCGGGACCTCGGCCGCCGGGGCGGCGTCGGCCTTGCGGGCGGCGGCGACCACCGCGGCGGCGTCGGCGTTCCCCAGTGCCAGCGTGTCGGCCACCCGGTCCAGGACCGGCCGGGCGTCGTCGGCCCAGAGCTTGTCGAAGGCGGCCTGGTCGAACTTGTTGGCCGCCTTCAGCCAGGCCGCGGCCTTGACCTTGGCCTCGGCCGCCGGCAGCGCCTTCAGGGCGCTGAACCCGTAGGCCGGCTTCTTGGCGGCCGTCTCGGCCGCGGCGGCGGGTGAGGCGGACAGGGCGGCGGCGAAGGCCGCGGCCGCCAGGAACCTGCGGGTCGACACGGCAGACCTCCTCGCGTGGGGGAACGGCTCGGACCGGGGTGCTACCGGGTAGCCGCGGGCGGGTGGCGGGAGGGACAGGCGGTCGACCACCCAACCCCCATTCTACCTTCCGCCCGCGGCCGACGCAACTCCGTAACGGGTGAGACTTATCGCGGGCCGGCGGGCCCGCCGGCTCTCACTGCTGGTTCATTTGTTCGGCGATCTTGTGCAGCATGTTCTGGAAGACCCGCTGCCGGTCGCCGAGCTGCCGCAACTGCTCCTGGATGAACGGGTCGTTGGCCTGCTCGCCGGGGGTCCGGGTGCCGAACGCCGTCGTCCGCTCGTTCACCTGCACCTGAAGGCCCCTCAGCAGCTTCAACTGCTCGACCAGTTGCACCAGGTTCTTCTTCTGCTCGCCCGGCGGCTGGCCCGGCGGGGGCGACGGGTTCTGGTTCTGGAGGTCCTCCTTGGCCTTCTTCAGGGCTTCGAGCATCCGCTTCAACTGCTCGATGATCTGCTCCTCGACCAGTTGGGTGTCCGGGCCGACGTTGACGACCAGGAGCTGCTTGGCGACCGCCTCCATGTCCTTCCGGGCCTCCAGGAGCACCCCGGCGAAGACGACGGCCGTCCCCTCCCCTTCCAGCACCCGCAGGGCCTTGTTCGCCTCCTCGACGATCAGCCCCTCCTTGTCGCCCTCGATCTGGCTCCGCTGCCGGTCGCCCGACGTGACCTCGCCCTTGTTCTTCTTGATCTGGTTGGCGACCGACTTGGTGGCCTCGTACACCTCGACTTGCATCCGGAGCATCTTGGCGACCCGCCGCTCCAGGTCCTCCAGCTTCCGCAGCATCTCCTTCTCGCGGAGCTGCTTGAGCCGGCGCTCCAGTTCCTTAAGAACGTCGGTCAGCTTCTTGATGGCCTCGTCTTCGTTCTTCGAGGCCTGTTCGCGGTCGTTCTTCTTCAGGTTCTCCTCGGCCTGATCCTGGGGCGGGACGGCCTCCTCCAAGAGCCGCTGGGGGTCGTTCGGGTTGTTCGGGTCGGGCGGCCGTTTCCCGCCGGGCTGCCCGCCGCCCGGCTTGCCGGGCTTCGGCGCGGACGGCGGGCCGTCGGACGGCTTGCCGCCACCGGGGGACGGGGGCATCGGCTTGGCCTCGCCCCCCTTCCCCTCGGACGGCTTGCCGTCGCCCTTCCCGTCGGCCTTGGCCCCGGGCTTGTCCGGCTTCGGCTGGGCCCCGGCCGCCCCGGGCTTGCTCTCCGGCTTGCTCTCGGCCGTGTCGTCCTTCGGCTCGGACGGGGGGCCGTCCTTCGGCTCCTTCGGGGTGCCCTTGCCGGACTTGTCGTTCTTGGCCATCCGCTCGGCGAGCTGCTGGGTCCGCTTGGCCAGCTCGGCCTGGTCCTTGGCGATCTTCTCGTGGTCGCTCTTGGGCACCCCGGTCCGGGCCCGCAGGGTTTCTTCCTCCCGCTTGAGCTGGCCGACCAGCTTGACCAGCTCCTCCAGCTCCATCCGGTCCCGCTTCAGCTTCTCGAACTCGTCCTCGGTCTCGAGCGTCTCCTTGATCTCTTCGAGGGCCTTGATGAGGGCCCTGTCCTTGGCCAGGAGGTTCTGGATTTCGAGCCCGGAGGTCGTCCCGGGGATGCCGCCGAGGAGGCCGCGGAACAGGGTCTCGACCCCGTGCTTCTCGGCGAGGTCGAGGGCCGCCCGGAGGGTCTTGGCCCGGGCCTTCTCGTCCGGGTTGTCGCGCATCTCCCACCGGTGGGCGAGCTTGAGCAGCTCGTCGGCGAACCGCTTGTACAGCTTGAGGTTCTCCTCCTCCGACCGCTTGATCCCCTCCCCGGGGTTGGCCGGGGGCTGGGCCGGGGCGGCGGGGGTGAGGAGGACGAGCCCGGCGAGGGCCGCGACGCAGGCGAGCGGGAGTACGACGAACCGGCGGGGCATCGGACGGCCTCCAGCGGGCTTCGGGCGGGGCCTCTTGCCATTCTGACGACGGACGGCCCGGCAACCAACAGGATTGTGACAAAGCAACAAAATACAGGGGGCCGCAGATAACGCGGATTTCAACGCGGATGAACGCAGACCAGAGAAGATTGAAGATCGATTAAATCTCCGAACCGTCTTCGATCCGGCTTCATCCGCGCCGGGGTCTGCGTCATCTGCGGCCCATGTATTCTGTCCGACCTCCTACTTCACGGTGACGACGACCTTGACCGGGTCGCCGGCCGCGGGGGCCAGGGTGATCGTGTACTCGCCCTCGGCCGCCCCGGCCTTCACCTCGTACTCGAAGTCGACCTGGTTCTTCTCGAAGTCGAGCCTCAGCTCGGCCGGCACCCCGATCACGTCCGGCGGCACCGGCTTGCCGTCCTTGTCGGCCACGGACAGCTTCACGACCAGCTCGTCCTTGTCGTACTGGAGCCAGTTGATCCCCTGCTTGAGCTTCTTGGCCTCGCCCTTGGTCAGGGCGTGCGGGCCGGAGGCGGCCAGTTCCGGCACCTTCTTCAGCAGGTTCCCGCCGACCACCTCCTGCCACCGCTCCAGGTCCCGGCCGACCCGCTTCTGCTGCTCGATCACCTGGCCGAGGGTCCTGACCAGCCGCTCCTTGGTCAGCAGCTCGCCGAGGGCCTTCCGCAGGGCCGACACCTCCTGCTCCAGCAGCAGCAGGGCCTGCTCGGCGTCGCTGACGGCGGCCGGGTCGGCCCACCGGCCGGCCCCGAGGGCGTCCAGCACCGCCTGGACCCGGGCCTCGGCCGCCGGGAAGGTCATCCGCGGCTTCAGCGCGCCGGCCGCGAGCTGCCGCCGCTCGGCCTCCGTCACCCCGGGCGGGTTCTCCCCGCACACCCGGTCGATCTGGTTGGCGAAGAGCCCGAACCGGTCGCGGGTCGGCTCGTACACGTCGTTCACCTGGCACTCGCGGTAGATCCGCCGGTACTCCCGGACGATGGACTGCACCCCGTCCCGGGCCCGGCCGATGTCCTGGGCGGCATCGGCCGCCCGCACCCGGACGGAGTCCAGGTTGTCCGTGTTGTTCGTCCCCGCCCCGGCGGCGTTCTGGACCTTGACGAAGTCCCACTTCTTGCGGGCCCCGCTGAGCCCGCCGAGCTTCGCCAGGGCCTCGTCCAGCCGGGCGGCGAACTGCTCCTCCTCGCGGTTGATCTCGGCCAGCAGGTCGCCCTCGGAGACGACCAGGAACCGGAGCGGCTCGGGGTTCCGGCCGGTCTTCGGCCCGGTGTCCACGTTCGTGTCGCTGGCGACCACGTTCACCACGAGCTGGTACCGCGGCTGGACCTCGGCCGCGCCCGCCCCGAGCTTGAGCTGGGTCACGTCGAGCACGTCCCGGTCCGGGCTCTTCAGGTCGACCCGGGCGACGACCGGCGGGTCGGCGTCGGCGGCCGGCTCGCCCAGCCGGCGCTCGAACGTCTCCCGGGTCTCGACCCGGCCGTCGGCCCGGAGGGTGTCGAGCAGGCTGACGAACTGCGCGACCGGGAGCGACGCGGTCTTGCGGCTGTCGGCCGCGTCCAGGAGGTTGACCGCGGCCGCCTGGCGGGCGCCGCCGACGGTCGCCGGCAGGGCGGCGAACCCGGGCGGGGTGAGGTACAGGAACGGGCGGGCCCGGAGTTCGGCCCGGCGGAGCTTGATCGGGTCCGAGTCCTCGGCCGTCTGGACCACCTCGAACGTGACCTGGCTCAGGCCCCGGTCGTCCCGGACGAAGCTCTCCGGGTTGAACGGGACCTTGGCCTTCGGGGTGACGTAGTACACCGGCCCGACCTTGCGGACGGCGTCCACGGCCACCTCGACGGCCGGCGGCTGGTCGTCGGCGACGGTCAGGAGGACCGACCGCCGGGCCGGCACCCGGTCGGCCTGCTCGACGACGAGGTCGAACTCGACCGACGGGGCGGCGACGGTGACTTCGTCGGCCACCAGCCACCCGGCCGGGTCGAGCGCGTACCCCTCCTCGACCCGGGTGCCGGTCAGCCGGGAGTCGCCCTTGAACGCGACGGAGACGGTTCGCTTGTCCTCGCCGATCGCCAGCGGCACCGGGTCCGCCGACCCCGGCTTGGCCCCGGGCACCCGCCCGACCTTCGGCAGCAAATAGGCCGCCGTCAGGTCGGTGTCGAGGGTGGCCGTGAGGGTCAGTTCGGTCCCGGCCGGGACGGTCAGGGTGGTCCGCTCGCCGGTCAGCGAGAGCGGCTTCTCGGCCAAGAGCTGCCGCCGCCCCTTGAGGGCCGCGTACCCCTCGTTCTGCGGCGGGGCGTGGTGCAGGTAGGCCGGCTGGGCCTGGGTCTGGGTCAGCTTGGTGAAGAGCGGCGGCGGGACCAGGGTGATGGCCCGGGGGGTGGTCCGGAAGTCCTCGGCCCGGACCACGAACCGGACCGACTCCTTGAGGTCCGAGACCGGCGAGGCGAACTCCTGCCCGCCCTGCGGGGCCAGGGTCACGTCGCCGGTCTTGGACTGCCCGGCGTAGGCCAGTGTCACGCGGTCGGCGATGTCGAGCTTGCGGAGGCGGCGGCCCCAGGCCGGGTCGGCGGCCCGCCCGTCCAGGGCGTCGAACACCCGCCCGAGGCCGTTCTGGACGGCCAGGTAGGCGTCCGGGTGGAGCCCGGCCAGGAGCTTGGCCCGGACGGCCGGGTCGTCCAGGGTCGCCTGGAGGGCGTCGAGCGACCACCCGGCCGGGCCGCCGGCGAACTCGCCACCGTCGGCGGCCGCCCGGACGGCGTCGGCCGGCAGCTCGGGGACCGGCCCGCCGAGGAGCCGGTCGTTCAGGTCGCCCCAGGCCAGCGGCCGCCAACCCATCGGGGTGGCGGAGTCGGCGACCACCCACCGGTACGCACGGGCCCGGACGACCGGGTCGGCGGCCCCCCGGCCGACCCGCAGCTCGTCCCCGGGGAGGTTGACCAGTTCGAGGTGGGCCCGCCGCGGCCAGGGGGTGTTGTCGAGGAAGACGTTGCGGTCGAAGAACGTCCCGGCGACGTGGGCGAACCGCCACCCGTACCGGACCGGCGAGCCCGACCCCGCGGCGACGGCAAACGCCGCGTACCCGACCAGCACGACCGTTAGGACGATGCCGACGGCGACGAAACCCATGACCCAGAGCCGCCGCCAGTTGAACACGTCGTTGACGGGGACCCGGGCGACCCGCTCCCGGGCCTCGGCGATCGTCTGCCGGATCATCGCCCCGGAGTACCCGTACTTCGCCTGGGCGTCCACGTCGGCCAATTCGACCGCCGTGATGAGCCGGTCGCCGAGTTCCTTCGGGTAGCGGCGCTCGAGGACCAGGGCCAGGGCCGGGTACGACAGCTCCCGGGCCAGCCGGCGGCCGATCCGCAGGGCGATCACCCCGACGAGGAGGGCGACGACGGCCAGCAGCGCCACCAGCCGGACCCACCGAGGGGCGTCCAGCACCCAGTCCCAGGTGGCGACCTTGAAGAGGCCGAAGTCGACCGCCAAGGCGACGGCGAACCACCCGGCCAGGACGACCGCGGCCGTCAACAGCCCCTCGGCGACGACGTACCGGCGGATCGTCCCCCGCAGCCGGTCGAGCGGGTGGGCGACCGACGGGTCGATCGGCGAGAGTTTCGAGTTTCGAGTTTCGAGTTTCGCGGTCGCCACTGTTCGTTTTCCCGTCTTGAGGTACGTCTCGGCCGGGTCCCGCGGCCGGTCGTCTGCTCTCCAACTCGAAACTTGAGACTCGAAACTCGAAACTGGTCAAGCCAGGCGGAGCAGCTTCCGGGTCCCCCACTCGACCGCCAGCAGCCCGACCACGGCGAGCAGGACGTAGCTGAGCGTCTGCGGGGCCTTCAGGAAGCTCGGGGTCAGCCCCGGCGGGACGGCGAACCCCTGGTCCCACAGGTCCTCGGCTTTGCCGCGGACGCTGTCGTTCACCTCCCGCTGGCCCATGCACTCGGGGATCAGCTCTAGTAGCTTCCGGTCGGCCAGCTTGAACGCCAGCTTCGGGGTGGTGTTCTCCTTCGGCAGCTCGCGGACCAGCCGGTCCTTCGCCTCCGGCCGGGTGATCCGGGCCAGCAGGTCGCGGTCGAGGTCGCCGGCCGTCCGCAAGAGGGCCTCCGGGTCCGGGCTGGTCTTGTCCATCTCCGGGTCGGCCCGGCGGAGGGTGAACCGGCCGGTCAGGGTCTCGCCCGGGCTGTCCGGCACCTCGACGACGACCTCGTAGTTCTTGTCCCCGGCCGGCATCTCCCGCGGGTCCGGGGTGAGCTGGCCCTGGTAGTAGCCGTCGAACCCGGACGGTCCGGGCTTCGGGGCCAGCGGGAACGGCCCCAGCTCCTTCTCCCGCTGGCCGTCGGCCCCGTACCGGACCACCCGGAACTTCGGGTCGATCCCGCCGACCGGGTATGCCTTCGCCCCGGGGTCGAGGATGCGGGCCTGGACCCGGACCGGGCTGCCGGCGATGTACTCCTTCGCCAGCAGCACCCGCCCGCGGGCCGCCTTCACGTTCCGCTTGGCCGCGGCGTACTTCATCATCTTCGTCCAGAACCGCTGGAAGTAATCCTTCCCGAGGTTCGGGTCGAAGGCCAACAGCCGCCAGAGCTGGGCCGACCCGACGAACATGGTCCGCCACGCGGCCGACGGGTTGTTGACCACCAGCCACGGCCGCAGCACCCGGTTCCCGGCGTCGTCCACGTCGGCCAGCTCGGCCAGCACCTTCGCGTCCCGCTTCACGTCCTTCAGCGGGTACGTCTGGTAGAACCCGCGGCGGGGGAACAGCTCGACCCGCAGGTCCGGGCTCGGGGCGTACTTCTCCCGGTCGGTGAAGAACTTCTCCCACCCGCCGACCGGGTCGTCCCCGGACTCCTCCAGCTTCAACAGGTCCGACCCCTCGATCGGCCGGAGGTACAGCCGGCGTGGGACCCGCGGGGTGCCCCGGGCCCGGATCACGATGCTGTCGTCCGGGATCACCGGCAGGATGTTGAGGAGCGGGCTGAGCCGGCTATCGGCCTCGACCCGGGCGAGCTGGAACGTGTTCACCTGGTCGGCGACGTAGATCAGCCCGCCGCCCTGCTCCGTCACCCACCGCTCCAGGTTCTCGGCCTGCTCCCGGGTCAGCTCCGACCAGTCCGGGTCGAACGCCACGATCAGGTCGAACTCGTTCAGGTTGGTGAACCGCTCCTTCGGGTCGGCCTTCGGGTCGGGGGTGGTGACCAGCCGGGTCGGGAACCGGGCCAGGAGACGCTCCGGCGGTACGTCCTGGACGGCCGCGCCGCTTTCGCCGGCGGTGTTCTGGAGGTAGATGCACAGCTCGGCCCGGGCGTCCTGGACCTCGCGGACCAGGACCGTCCGGAGGTTCTGGTAGTCCTTCCCCGGCCCGCTCGCCATCAGGAGCACCCGCAGCGGCCGGCGGACGACCTGGATGTTCGACCGCTCGCGGACGTGCTCCGGGTCGGGGAACACCTCCTGCCGGTGCTTGGGGATGCGGGCCCGGGCCGTCCAGCCGTTGCTCCCGGCCGGCGACTCCTTCAGCACCCGCTTCTTGATCGCCCCGTCCTTCGACTCCTCGGTCAATTCCGGCGGCAGCTTGGCCGGGTCGACCACGAACTCGACCTGCCCGTGCGGCGGGTCGCCGGGCTGGAAGACGAGCTTGGCCGGCGGGAAGGTGTAGTCCGCCGGGTCGGCCTTCGGGTCCTTGTTCGGCAGGAACAGGTCGAGGAACACCTCGGTCTCGGTCCCGGCCAGGTTGATGCCGTCGGCCTCGACGATGATCTTGAACGCCTCGTCCGGCGGGGCGTTGTCCGGGGCCTGGACCTCGGTGATGACGATGCCGACCGCCTGCCGGTCCTCGCCGACGGCGACGGTGAAGACGGGGATTTTCTCCCGGGTCGCCCGCTGCTTGAGTTCGGCGTAGGCCGAGTCCGACCCGAGGTTCGACCGGCCGTCGGTGAACACCACCACCCCCTGGACCATGTTCGCGGCCTCGCGGTTGACCGCGGCCGTGACCGAGTCCGGGACGTTCGTGCCCAGGGCGATCGACCGGGCCACGTCGAGCCGCTTCTCCAGCTTGGCCCGGTTCGCCTTGAGCGTCTCCTTGTCCTCCGGGGTCAGGCCCTCGGGGATGATCTCGTCCTCGGCCCGGCTGGCCCAGACGTTGGCCCACTCGGGCGTCCCCGGGGCGGCCCCGTCCCACGGCCGGCTGGCCTTGACCGCCTCGGCCGCGGCCGGCGACAGGCCCTTGAGGACGAACGGCTTGAAGTCGTAGGCGGCGAACGCGGCCCACTCGGCGGCGGCCCAGGCCGGGTCGTCCTTGACGAGCAGCGTCGGCTCCTCGTCCAGCCGGGTGCCGAACCGGTAGACGGCCACCGGGTTCTTGTCGAGCAGGTTCTTGAGGAAGGCGACCTTCTCGTCGGTCAGGAAGTCGATGACGGTGGAGAGGCGCGACTTGGGCGTCCGGCCGGGGGCGGTGCCGATCTCGTCGCTCACCTTCGTGACGCTGGGCGAGATGTCGAGCAGGACGACCACCCGCGACCGCTTCTCGGTCCGCTCGTAGGTCTGGTACGCCGGCAGGAGGAAGACGCAACACAGGATGGCGTAGACGCTGATCCGCAGGCCGGCCAGGAGCGACGCCCAGTACCACCGGACCGTGCGGCTGTCCTTGACGTACATGGCGGCCGTGTAGGCCGACCCGAGCAGGAAGATCGCCGCGGTGAATCCGAGCCAGAGGGCGGTGTTGGTCGGCCGGTCGGCCGCGGCCACCTCGCCGGCCGACGCCCCCGGCGACCTCGGCAGGGTGTCGTTCAGGAAGAACACGGCCAGCACGCACAGCCCGAACAGCACCCACACGGTCACACACGCCGACCAGAGGGCCTTGCCGGCCCGCCCGGGGCGGTGCCGCCAGGCCGGGTCGGGGCTGGTGGTGCGGATGACGGTCCGGGTCAGCCAGACGAGGAGCAGGGCGAACGCCAGCCCGCCGAGAAAGGCGTAGGGGACCGTTTGCCACAGCCCCGTCGGCAGGAGCGAGTAGGCGAACTCCGGGAACGGCTGGTCCAGCCGGAGCAGGACCAGTTCGCGGCTCTGGTTCGGGGCGGTCGTCGGGTCCATCTTCAACTCGTGGAACGCACTCTTACCGCTGAATCAGAGCCGCACGATGAACGCCGAAGAAGACACGATCAGATCAATAAAAATTCTTCATTGGTCTTATCGTGTTCTTTTTCGGCGTTCATCGTGCGGCTGCTTCCGATCGACCTACACGCCCGCCGGTTCGGCGGGCCGGGGGATGGCGTCGGCGATCGGCCGGTCGAAGGTCGCGGCCGCGCTCGGGGCCCGCAGCTCCAAGTCGTCCGGCCGGGTGTGGAAGCTCAGCCGGACGGCCATCGCCTGCTCGGCGATCAGCACCAGCAGGATCAGCAGGTACAGCCACCGGCGGGTCGAGAAGTCGTCCCGCTTCTGCTTCAGCTCGCTCACCCAGGTGGCGTCGTCCGGCGAGTGGACCGGGACGTTCGGGGCGTACTGGGCCAGGTCGTCGCCGTTGGCCCGGCGGAGGTCGCCCTCCCGGGCCGCGTCCAGGTTGAACGTGTACGCCTCGGTCTCCAACTTCTCCGCGTCGGCCGGGCCGTTGCCGGCGAGCTGGGTCGCGGTCATCAGGTAGACGCCCGGCACCCGGGCCTCGGCGAACCGGAAGGCACCGGCCCCGTCGAGCGGCTGGTCGCCCAGCGGCTTGGTGTCGACCGGCAGGTCGCCGGCCCGGTCGGCCTTGGCCGGGTCGGCGGTGACCAAGAGCCGGGCCACCCCGGGCTTGTACCGGGCCGGGTCGAAGGCGGCCGACACGGCCGCCCCGACCGACCGGTTCTCCTCGGCCGGGCCGCCGGCCAGGTACTTCTGCATCTCGGCGACGACGGCCAGCCAGCCCGGGGCCCCGGCCCCGGCCGGCCAGTCGGTCCACGGCCCGTCGGCGTGCCCGCCGCCGGCGTCGGTGGTCATCACCGCCACCCGCCCGCGGCCGAAGTCCTTCACAAGGTAGAGCGGGTCGCCGAACTTCACCCGATCCCGCTCCCGCTGGAACTCGGGCTTCAGGTCGGCGAGTTCGGGCTGACCCCAGAACTCCCGCAGGACCGGCTCGCTCGGGTCGCCGTCGTTGATCTGGTCGCACAGGAGGCGGTCGTACAGGGCCGCCAGGACGGCCAGCGGGTCGCTCCCGGCGGTCGTCTCGCGGACGCGGCGATCGAGCGGGTCGAGGTACTGCCGGTACTTCTCGAACTTCGGCTCGGCGGCCTTGGTCTTGAGCTTGTCCAGGAGGTCGCGGGCCGGCCCCTGGAACTCGGCCATCGGCTGCTCGTTGGGCAGGCAGAACAGCTCCCGGACGCTGGCGTCGTCCCGCCACCGGCCGAACCGCCGGACCGGCCAGTACTGGTCGATGTTGGCGAACATGAAGTACCGCTCGATCTCCACGTCCTTGACCGCCGCCCCGCCCGTGCCGGTGTACATGCCGACCAGGGCCGGGTGGGCCTTGGCGGCCGCGTCGCGGGTCAACACCCGCTTGGCCAGGACGAGGGCGCGTTTCAGCTTCTGCTCGTCGTTCGGGGCCTTGGTGAAGGCGTCCGGCAGCGGGACCGGGAAGGCCCCCTCCCCGCCACGGTAAAGGACCTTGTTGTAGTCGGCCGGGCGGACGTTCGGGCCGAGGAAGACGCCGACCCCGCCGCCGCTGCGGACGAAGGCTTCGAGCTTCTCGGCCTGCGGCTGGGTCAGGGCCGGGACGTTGATGAGGTAGATCGCGGCGAACTCCCGGAGGTCCTTCTTCTCCAGGTCGGCCTCGGCCCCGTCGACCCAGTTGATCCCGCCGAAGGCGTCCTGGAACAGCCGGCGGAGGAAGAACCCGTCGGCCTTCTGGGCGTTCCGCTGGTCCGGCCGGCCCTCGATCACCAGGACCGACAGCCGCTCCTTGAGTTCGACGACCGCGTGGCGGACGTTGTCGGCGGCCAGCCCGCCCGGCTCGGCGGCGAGCATGGCGGTGATGAGGTTGTACCGCAGGAGCGGGTTCTCCTTCGTCCCCAGCCGCTCCAACTGCGGCACGGTGATGAGGAGGGTCTGCTCCTCCTGCGGCTGGAGCCGGGGGATGGACGCCGTCTGGATCAGGTTCCCCTTGCCGTTGAGGAAGAACTGGACCTTGGTGTCCTTGAGTTCCGTGGAGCCCCAGTTCTTGACCCGCAGCTCGAAGTCGACCGGCTGGAACCGGGCGGCGGTCCGGGCCCGCGGGCGGAACTCGACGATCCCGGCGTTGTCGCTCGACCGCGGCTGGCGGTCGCCGTCCCGCCGGTTCGGGTGGGCGGTGTCGATCAGGTGGACCCGGACCCCGGCGGCGGTCATCTCGGTCAGGAGCTGCTTGAGGGTCTCGCCGTCCTCGGTCCAGTCGGCCGCCCGGAGGTCGGCGACGATATGCACGACCTTGGCCACCTCGGCGTCGGGCTTCTGGTCGAGCACCTCCTTGGCCCGGCGGAGGCCGTCGACCAAACTCACCCGGACGGCGGACGGGGCGAGCGGGCGGAGGAAGGCCCGCAGGTCCTCGATGGCCGACTCCTTGAGCCGCTCGACCGGCCGGGGGTTGGCCAGGTCGGACAGGAGCAGCACGTCCATCGACTGGGGGGTGTTGGCCTGGGCGGCGGCGGCCGCGATCCGGTCGGTCACCTGGGTCTTGGCCTGCTCGAACGGGGAGGACGGCTTGCCGTCGGCGGCGAAGGCGTCGGCGGTGCTCGGGGAGTCGTCGAGGACGACGACGTGGGCGGTGGCCCGGGCGTCCTCGCCCTCCAGCGTCCCGAACCCCTTGAACCGGGCCAGCAGCACCCCGACCAGGAACACCAGCAGGCACCGCAGCAAGAGCAGGAGGAGCTGTTCGAGGATGAGCTTGCGGCGCATCCGCTTCTGCGCCTTGAGCAGGAACTCCATCGCGGCCCACTTCACCCGCCGGAACCGCATCCGGTTGATGAGGTGGATGATGACCGGCACCGAGACCAGGCCGGCCCCGGCGAGCATCGTCAGCGGGTGGGTGAACAGGGCTTCCATCGGCGGGTGAATCTCTTCCTGGGACCGCGGCCGTCCCGGCCGCTCGTGTCGCATTCGCCCCGTCGGGTGGCGGCCGGGACGGCCGCGGTCCCGGGGAGTTACCGCCTCGCCGGCGTGGCCCGGGACGACATCCGCTGGAACAGGAACCGGGACAGGACGGCGTCCAGGTAGTCGCTGGTCCGGACCAGGTGGTACTCGACGCCGATCCGGGTGCAGCCGCGGCGGACCTCGGTGAGGTACTCCTCCAGCGCCTCCAGGTAGCCGTCCCGCAGGGCCCGGGGGTCGCACAACAGTTGGGGGAGGTCCTCCAGCCCCTCGAACTTGGTCATCCCCCCGAACGGGAAGGTCAGCTCGTCGTCGTCCATGACGTGGAAGACGATCACGTCGTGCCGCCGGTGGCGGAGCATCTCCAGCCCCTTGAACAGCGGCTCGCGGTCGCACAGGAGATCGGAGAAGACGGCCACCATCCCCCGGGCCGGCATCGACTCGGCCACCCGCCGGAAGATCTTGAACGGGTCGGTCTTCTCCCGCGGCTTGGACACGTGCAGGGCCTTGACCACCGCGTCCATGTGGAGCTGGGACGACCGCGGCGGCAGGACCTGCCGGACGTCCGAGTCGAAGGTGATGAGCCCGGCCGAGTCCTGCTGCTTGACCGTCAGGTACGCCAGGCAGGCGGCGGCGGTGGCCGTGTACTCGTACTTGTGCAGGGTCCCGGCCTTCTTGTGCCGGTCGGCCCCGTACAGCATCGACTCGCTGGCGTCGACCACCAGGTACGACCGGAGGTTGGTCTCGGCCTCGTACTGCTTGACGTAGTACCGGTCGGTCTTCGACCAGACGGTCCAGTCGACGTGCCGCAGGTCGTCCCCGGGGACGTACTCCCGGTGCTGGACGAACTCGACCGACTGGCCGAACAGCGGGCTCTTGTGCATGCCGGTCAGGAACCCCTCGACCACCTGCCGGGCCCGGAGGTCGAGCTGGCCGATCTTGGCGATCGTCTTCGGGTCGAAGAACCGGCGGGGGTCGTCTTCGCGGCGGGCCATCGGGGTTCCTGGCGAGCGTCGGGCCGTCAGGACACGAACATCTTCTTGAATCGCTCGTCCTTCGACAGGTCGCCGTCCTTTTCCGGCGTCTCCTCAAGGAGCTTCTTGATGACCGTGTCGGTGGTCACGCCCTCGGACGCGGCGGTGAAGTTGGTCAGGACCCGGTGGCGGAGGACCGGCGGGGCCAGGGCCTTGATGTCCTCGGTGGTGACGTGCGGCCGGCCGTACAACAGGGCCCGGGCCTTGGCCCCGAGGATCAGGTTCTGCACCGCCCGCGGCCCGGCCCCCCAGCTCAGCCACTCCTTGACGAACTTCGGCACCCCCGGCTCGCCCACCCGGGTCTGCCGGACCAGGGCCAGGCAGTAGTGGATGACGTGGTCCGTCACCGGGACCTTCCGCACCAGCGTCTGGATGTCCAGGATTTCCTCGGCCCCGAGGACCGGGGTGATCTCGTCGGTGGCCAGGCCGGTCGTCCGCCGGGCGATCTCGAACTCCTCCTTGAACGACGGGTAGCGGACGAACACCTTGAACATGAACCGGTCTTGCTGGGCCTCGGGCAGGGGGTAGGTCCCCTCCTGCTCGATCGGGTTCTGGGTCGCCAGGACGAAGAACGGGCTGCCGAGCCGGTGGCGGGTGCCGCCGACCGTCACCTGCCGCTCCTGCATCGCTTCGAGCAGGGCCGCCTGGGTCTTGGGCGGGGTCCGGTTGACCTCGTCGGCCAGGACGATGTTGGCGAAGAGCGGCCCCTGGAGGAACTTGAACTCCCGCCGGCGGGTCTCGGTGTCCTCCTCGATGATCCGGGTGCCGGTGATGTCCGACGGCATCAGGTCGGGGGTGAACTGGATGCGGCTGAAGTCGAGCGACAGGCACCGGGCCAGGGTCGAGATCATGAGCGTCTTGGCCAGCCCGGGGACGCCCTCCAGGATGCAGTGGCCGCGGCTGAACAGGGCGATCAGGAGTTCCTCGATCACCTCGTCCTGGCCGACGATCACCCGGGTGAGCTGGCTCTTGATGTCGTCGAACGCGGTCTTCAGCCGCCGCATCGACTCCAGGTCGGACTGGGCCATGTCGCCGGCGGGGCCGTTGCTCGTGCTCATGCGGGGGTCACTTTCGGGTTAGTGCTGCCGGAGACCCCTCCCCCCGGCCCCCTCCCCCGGAGGGAGAGGGGGAGGAAGACAGGAGTCTTCTCTTTGCTCCCCCTCTCCCTCCGGGGGAGGGGTCACACTCCTACCGCTGGTAGATCGGGAGGATGCCCTTGTCGAGCTGGAGGATTGTCAGGTTGATGGCGGTGACGAACGCCGGGCCGATCCCGTAGGCCCCGCCCCCGGTCCACCCGCCGGACCCCTTGTCCTGGCTGTCGAGCAGGTACGGGACCATCGCGTCCTTGAACTTGGCCCAGGTCAGGTGGGCGTCCTTCGGCTCGCCCGGGAACAGGAGGGCGTACCGGTCGTCCCCGAGGGCGTACATGGCCTGGGCGTAGTAGTACATGGTGTACTCCTCGTGGGCCACCCGCCCCTTGGCCACCGGGATGTTCTTCTTGCAGTACTCGAACCACCGGACGATGCTCGGCCGGT